>CAYPJB010000190.1:0-8572 GCA_964410845.1 uncultured Bacteroidales bacterium
CGTGGCACGGCAGACTCAGCAATCTACCGGGCACCTGCGGAATGACGTGAAATGGTTTCTTTGAAGTTGAACTACTGACTACCAGCTATCAGCTACTTATACTACCCCCATGTCTTCAGGTCGTTCGCTCACATTTCTGGGAACTGGCACATCGACTGGCGTACCGGTGCTCGGCTGCGATTGCGATGTCTGTTACTCCACGAATCCCTGCAATCACCGCTATCGTAGCAGTGTTGTGTTGTCCATGCCTCAGGGGCGTATCCTCATCGACACGCCACCGGAACTGCGGCTCGCACTGCTTCGAGAGAAAATACCGTTCGTTCATGCGGTGCTGCTTACCCATTACCATGTCGATCACTTGTATGGTCTGGATGATGTCAGGCTCTTTCCCAAGCATTTGAATGGCCCTCTCAGCGTCTACTGTAATGAGGAAACCGAAGACGCAGTGAGGAAGGCATTCTCGTATGCGTTCGGAGATCGTGCAGAACAGTTGCCTCGCGGGATGCTCCCTCAGTTACGGTTCCATCGCATTAATGCAGGGGTGCCTTTTGAAGTGCTGGGCGAGAAGATTACCCCGGTGCATCTCGATCATGGGAAGTTCAATGTAATCGGCTTCCGCATCCGCAACCTGGCCTACTGCACCGATGTGAGTTACATTCCACCTGCGAGCCGGGAACATCTTCGCGGCCTGGATACGCTCGTTCTTGATGCGCTCCGTCGACGACACCATCCGAATCACATGTCGCTGGATCAGGCGATCGAAACCATTCAGCATCTGCAGCCCAGACACAGCTACCTGACGCACATCAGTCATGAACTGGAACATGCATCCATCAGCAGCGAACTGCCCAGCCACATACAACTTGCCTATGATGGACTGAAGATCGATTTTTAGAGCGATGGCAGCCCGCAGCGCAAGCAAGGGGCGATGTGCAACAGCTCTCAGTTATTGCAACTTTCCCCTCGCTTGCGCGTCGGGCTACCATCGTCATCATTAACTAACCACCACCACAACCAACGAACATGGCAACACACGCAATCATTATGGCAGGCGGGGGTGGCACCCGATTCTGGCCTCGAAGCAAGGCCGCACATCCCAAACAGCTGCTTGCTCTGACTGGTGAGCGAACGCTTCTGCAAATCGCTTTTGACCGAATTGAATCGCTTGCTGCTCCGGAGCGCCGCTGGGTAGTCACCGGTGCCAGTATCGCTTCCCAGGTAAAGCAGCAGCTTTCAGCACTGCACGCAGATTGCCTGGTCGACGAGCCCATGGGCCGTGATACCGCTGCCTGTATCGGCGTTGCTGCTGCACTGGTGGCTCAAGCTGACCCCGAAGGCGTGATGGTAGTGACGACAGCTGATCACATCATCGAACCGTTCAAGCTTTTCCATCAAGCTGTTCACGCAGCCATCGAATTGGCCCAGGAGTATCCGCAGGCACTGGTGACGTTTGGCATTATCCCCACTTCGCCTGCTACTGGTTTCGGCTACATCGAACGCGGACTTTCACTGGCTGGCCGTAATGGTCATGAAGCTTATCGCATCCAGGCATTTAAGGAAAAACCTGATCTCGCCACTGCCCAGCACTATCTTGAGAGCGGTAAATACTATTGGAACTCAGGCATGTTCGTCTGGCGTGCCTCTGCTATCCTCGCAGAGTTGCTTCGGCTGCAACCTGTGCTGTATGCAGCTGTTCAACGAATTGCCGCTGCCTGGCACAGCCCCAGGCGGGCAGAGGTGTTTCGTCAGGAATACGAACCGCTTAAGCGAATCAGTATCGACTTTGCTGTGATGGAACACTGCCTGCAGGGGCTGGTCGTTCCCGCGAGCTTCAGTTGGGATGATGTAGGTAGCTGGCATGCCCTCGAGAGGCACTTTCCACAGGATGCCTGCGACAATACCGTGCATGGCATCGAGCACATTACTTTGAATACCCAGCGTTGCATCGTGATGGGAAATCACCAGCCCGGTGAAGTAATCGCTACCGTGGGTGTCAGCGATCTTCTCATTGTCCGCGAAGGTCCGCACACGCTTATTGCCCGCCGTGATGATGAAGCAGGGATCAAAAAGCTTGTGGAATACCTGAATCAGCAGAAGCGGACGGATTTGCTCTAGTTGAAGCTTTGATAAAGTACTCGGGATCCTTGCAGTCCGTCATGTACGACGAAACCAACAATCGAATAACTACCTTTGCCGTTGCCGCTTGCACAACGGTGGGCTGAGAATCTCTTTGAGAATAAATACGGAGCGCAAGCCTTCCTTGGATTTCAGCAATGACCTGGCATGTTGAACAGCGGCCGAATCGTCGGTGCGTTGCAAGGTCGGCGAAATGATTTGTGCATGGGTTGTTGGGAGAGTCTGCTTGGTAAAGTAGTCTCGTACCGAATCGCTGATGACCTCTGGTGATGTTCTCACCAGTGTATCCTGCACGATTACCTGTTTCTGCTGCACCTTCGTAGAAGAATGCTGATTCACCGGCGGAGCCACAGGACGAGGCTTCGCCGGTGCCTGCTGTACCGGTGGAGGAGCAACAGGCCCTTGCTTGGCCTGCTGCTGCTTACGACGATTGACTTCTTCCAGGAAGCGATCAATCTCAGAAGTCGTCGGTCGTGCCTTGGCCATGGGTAACTCCGTCACAGCTTATTAAGCCAGCAAGGGCGCTATGCAATCGATGGGCATATTCACCTGAGTGAATGTCACTAGGCGATATTGCTTCGCTGTTGAGTGCCACCTGTTCCGGTGCCTGCGATGGATGATCGCATTTCGGTGTCGGAGATCAGGTTGCGCATGTTGTAGAAGTCCATCACACCCATCTTGCCTTCTCTGATGGCTGATGCGATAGCCTGTGGTACCTGCGATTCCGCTTCGACCACCTTGGCCCGATTCTCTTCAACGCGGGCACGCATTTCCTGTTCGCTGGCCACGGCGGAAGCTCGTCGCTCTTCCGCTTTAGCTTGGGCCACCTTCAAATCTGCCTGGGCCTGGGCTGCCTGCAGATTTGCACCCACATTTTCACCCACTTCGACGTCAGCAATATCAATGGACACAATGTGGAACGCCGTGGCAGCATCCAGACCTTTTTCCAGCACTGCCTTGGAGATGATGCTTGGATTCGCAAGAACCGCCTTGTGGTCATCAGCCGAACCGATCGCCGAGACGATACCCTGGCCAACACGGGCGATAATGGTGTCTTCGGTGGCTCCACCGACCAGTCGTTCGAGCTTGGTTTGTACCGTCACTCGAGCTTTCACCTTCAACTGAATACCATTGCGAGCCACAGCATCCAGCGTGCGAGCTCCCTTGGTGGGATCAGGACAATCAATGACCTTGGGATTCACGCTGGTTCGCACTGCATCGTAAACATCTCGGCCAGCGAGATCGATGGCTGCAGCATCCTTCCAGGGAAGCATGATGCCTGCCTTGTAGGCTGCAATAACCGCAGCAGCTGTCTTGGGTACATTGCCTCGAGCGAGGTAGTGTGATTCGAGATCACGGTTTTCCACTCGGACACCGGCCTGAGTCAGCGCGATCTTCTGCTGGACGATCATGCCGTAGTTCACTTTGCGAAGCATCATGCCGACAAGTGTGGGGATGCTGATATTCGCTCCGGTGAGCCAGGCCTGAATCCACAAGTTGAAGAACTTGAAGAAGAGCAGGATGAAGACCAGGGCAATAATGGCAACAATGGCCAAGCCCACCCAGCCAATAATCTTCGACATATCGGGATTATTCTGAGCAAACAGGGCCAGGTTGAGGTGCGTTTCGAGCATGGATCAGCCTTTCGCGAGAACTGCTGGTGAATATTCAACGACTTACCATTGTTATGATATGAAAGCCCATGTCAAGCATGGAAGTTGGTACCGATTCTGAATGTGACGCAGGCAGGTGGAATAACTGGGCAGCTGCAATGTGGTGTGAACCCTTGCCTTGCGATAGCTGTCGTTTAGAATGGAAGAACCAAGGAAATAGCCCTGTGCTATTACCCCTCGCCGAAGTGGTGGAATTGGCAGACACGCTAGCTTGAGGTGCTAGTGCGGGAAACCGCTTGCAGGTTCAAATCCTGTCTTCGGCATTTACAATGTAATCAATCATAATAAGCAACGCCCTGGCAACAGGGCGTTTTGCGTTTCCGCTTGGATCTCTGAAAAAAAAACATCACTGCGATAATTGATCATCTGGCAACGAGTCTTGATTTGCAAACACGAATCACTCTGGTTATGCTGAAGTTCTGATGAGTGATGTCACTCGCATACTCTCGGCCATCGAGCAGGGCGATCAATTCGCTTCGGAAGCCTTGTTGCCTTTGGTGTATGATGAGTTACGACGGCTCGCTGCCCAGCGATTGTCACAGGAGAAGCCGGGGCAGACGATACAGGCAACAGAACTGGTTCACGAAGCCTACTTGCGTTTAGTGGATGTAGAAAAGGCACAGCAATGGAACAGTCGAGGACACTTCTTTGCAGCAGCGGCTGAAGCCATGCAGCGCATCATGGTAGAGCAGGCTCGGCGAAAGAAGAGTCAGAAACATGGCGGCGGACGCGAACGTGAGGAACTGGAACACGTTCAAATCGCAGCGCCTGAGTCATCCTTCGACATACTGGTTATTCATGAAGCTCTCGAGCGCTTCAAAGAAATCGATCCCCTCAAAGCGAGTCTCGTCAAGCTTCGTTACTTTGCAGGCTTGACCATACCCCAGGCCGCAGATGCACTGGGTATCTCGACCACGACAGCCGATCGATATTGGGCCTATGCACGGGCCTGGCTCCATACGGAGTTAGGTGTTCAACAGGGTCGCGTTCCTGCCTGAAAGTAATTTCAAAGAAATCGAGCGAATGGTGGGGTGATTGTCCCAGCGTTTTCGCACTGTGAATAGACACTCACACAGGATGGGGCTATGAACGAGCACGTCCAGGATGCCGAAGCTATATTTCTCTCGGCATTAGAGAAAGCGACGCCTGCTGAACGAGTTGCTTACATCGAAGCAACCTGCGAAGGTAATGTCGATTTACTGCGGCGGGTTCGTGAACTGCTGGCATCTCATGATCAGTCACGTGGGCCATTGGATAGTCCGCCACCGGGCCTGGTTGGCACCATGGAAATGCCCACCACCTCAGAGCGACCGGGCACCATCATTGGGCCATACAAGTTATTGCAGCAGATCGGTGAAGGCGGCATGGGCGTAGTCTACATGGCTGAACAGTCGCAGCCGGTACATCGGAAAGTAGCTCTCAAGATCATCAAGCCAGGAATGGACAGCAAACAGGTCATCGCCCGCTTCGAAGCGGAACGCCAGGCACTGGCCATGATGGATCACGTTAACATTGCCCGCGTGATT
This sequence comes from uncultured Bacteroidales bacterium, assembly GCA_964410845.1. Lineage (GTDB taxonomy): Bacteria > Planctomycetota > Planctomycetia > Gemmatales > HRBIN36 > JAEUIE01. The sequence goes on from CAYPJB010000190.1 coordinate 5,336, forward strand.
GATGGTGGCACCACGGAATCTGGTCGCCTTTACTTTGTCATGGAACTGATCAATGGTGTGCCCATCACCAAATATTGTGATGACAACCATCTGACGCCTCGGGAACGATTGGAACTTTTCGTTCCCGTCTGCCAGGCTATTCAGCATGCCCATCAGAAGGGGATTATTCACCGCGATATCAAACCCTCGAATGTGCTGGTCACCATCTACGAAGGTAAGCCCGTGCCAAAGGTGATCGACTTCGGCGTAGCCAAGGCCATCGATCAGAAACTGACCGAGCATACACTCTGCACCAACTTCGGCATCATGGTGGGCACTCTGGAGTATATGAGCCCCGAACAAGCAGAGATGAGTGCGTTGGGTGTGGATACCCGCAGTGACATCTATTCGCTGGGGGTGCTGCTGTATGAACTGCTGACGGGGAGCACGCCTTTGACGCGCAAACAACTGAAGCATGCTGCGAATCTTGAGATTCTCCGGTTGATCAAGGAAGAGGAGCCCCAGAAGCCTAGCACGCGGCTGAGCGAATCGGGAGATGCCCTGTCATCAATCTCAGCCCAGCGTCACATGGAGCCAGCCAAGCTGACGAAACTGGTCCGCGGCGAACTGGACTGGATCGTCATGAAGACGCTGGAAAAGGATCGCAACCGGCGGTACGAGACAGCGAACGGATTGGCAGTGGATGTGCAACGATACTTGGCCGATGAACCAGTGCAGGCGTGTCCGCCATCGAAGTGGTATCGAGTAGGAAAGTTTGTCCGCCGAAACAAGGGGCCAGTCATGGCGGCAGCAGCCATTATTCTGCTCCTTTTCAGCGGAATTATTGGCACAACTTGGGGGCTTCTCGAAGCAAATCATCAGCGAGATACAGCAATTGCCGCCGCTGTTGCCGAGAAAAAGGCCAATGATCAATCTCAAAAGCGACTAACCCAGATTGAAAAAAGCAACGAGATCCTTGGGTCGATCTTCAAGAAACTGGATCCGGAGTCAGAGGAGAAAGAGGACAAATCACTTCGAGTTCTCCTTGGAGAAAAATTGGACGCCGCCGTTAAGCAACTCGACGGAGAAGCAGTTGGTGACCCCCTTGTGGTTGCACGACTGCAAATGATACTGGGCGAGGCACTACTGAATCTGGGATATCCCGAAAAGGCAATCGAGCTCTACAGTAAAGCCCGCAAGACACTCGAAGACCAATTGGAGAAAGACCATCGTGAAACACTCGAATGCAAAAATGGCCTGGGCTTGGGGTATGCCTACACTGGAAAAATAGATCGCGCCCTGCCTTTCTTGGAAGAGACAGCGAAGGCTGCAAAAGACAAGCTTGGTTCTGACGACCGTACGACGCTTCTGTTTATGAACAACCTGGCTTGTGGATACTTCTCTGCCGGGAAATTTGAACAGGCCTTTCCACTTATCGAGGAAACTCTCAAACTTCAGAAAGCCAATCTAGGGACCGATGACCAAGATACTCTTCAAAGCATGAACAATCTTGGAATGTTTTACTTAAGCACCAGGAAATGGAATTTAGCTTTGCCGCTTCTCGAAGAAACACTCAAACTCTATGAGGCCAAGAAAGGGCCTGATCATCCCGCAACTCTTACTACCCTCAACAATCTTGCTAGTTGTCACTCGGAAATGGAGAATCTTGAATTAGCCATACCCCTGTTAGACCGGTCATTGAAACTTGCGAAAAAAAAGTGGGGGCCTGATCATTCCAACACGCTCGCTGCCATGAATAATCTCGCCCATGGCTACAAGAAAAAGGGTGATTTGCCATCAGCTCTACCATTATTAGAAGAGGTTCTAAAACGAAGCAAATCACCACTGTGTTCCGATCAGCCTGATATTCTGCAAAACTTGTGTTTTGGCTATGAAACACTGAAGCAATTCGAGAAGGCTGAAACATGGAGAAGAAAATGGCTGACAGCAGCCAGAGAGTTCACAGGCGACAACTCGATGTTAATTGCTGATGCACTGGCTAAGCTCGGACAAAATCTCTTGTTACAGCAGAAGTGTGTCGACGCTGAAGCAATTCTGAAGCAGTGCATTGCCTTATACCAGAAACACTCCCCCAAAGATTGGGCCAGGTTTCATGTCGAATCGCTACTCGGTGATTCTCTGATGGGGCAGAAAAAGTATGTAGAGGCCGAACCACTGCTCTTGGCAGGATATGCCGGTTTGGTAGCAAGCAAAGACAAACTTCCTCTATCTGCAAGTGCGCGACCAGCGGAAGTTGGAGAACGACTCATTCAACTATTTGAAGCAATGAACCAGCCAGAGAAAGCCCAAACTTGGAGAGAAAAATTGAGACACGAGAAGCCATCCGTGAAATGAATGGCTGTTCTCTTACCTATCCAATCCCTGGTTCAAACGGCCAATGCCGTTTGCAACAACAAACACGGCCAGTGAGGGTCAGCCGCTAAGCAAGTCCCACACCAGCCGGCGCCTGCTCCGGATGAACGGTTTGCGCACCCGGTGCGTATGGCTTTTCTATTGTAACGCAGACCTCTGCCCCACACGAGGTTCATATCATGGTTTTTTCTTTCCGAAGCAGTGCGTATCACTCCAAGTTACCGTCTCGTTGCAGACTCAACGTTGAGGCACTCGAAGATCGTACCGTACCCGCGCTCACACTCGGCACAGCCCTTAGTGTTGGGCATGCGCTGGGATCGAGCACTGCGAACGCTGTCGCAGCCGACGCAGCCGGGAACAGTTACATGACCGGCTCTTTCTCCGGCACCACAGACTTTGATCCAACGCACACGTACACCGGTAACACCGATATCCTGACCGCGCGTGGTGATAAGGACATTTATGTTGCCAAGTACGCTTCAGATAGTTCGCTCATCTGGGTGAAACGGATGGGTGGCGATGCTTCTATGATCGATGGCACCGTAACCGATTCCGGACTAGATATTGCCATCGATGGGAGCGCGAATGTTTACGTTACTGGCCAATTTATCGGCTCGGCGGACTTCGGTACCACGACCTTGTACACTGCCGGTGATCGGGATGGGTTCGTGGCCAAACTCAGTTCGAGCGGGTCAATTCTCTGGGCCAACCGCTGGGGTTCGACGATTGATAACCGAGGGTATGGAGTTGGCGTTGATGGATCGGGGAATGTGTATGCCTGCGTTCAGGCAGCTGGCGGTTCCGGGCCAACGAATGGTGTTGATGTTCTCAAGTATAATTCGAACGGTACAGCCGTCTGGAACAACTGGGTTAACACTGGGATGT
>CAYPJB010000191.1:0-8516 GCA_964410845.1 uncultured Bacteroidales bacterium
GCTGCATTAGGTTCGGTACAAAGCAGCACGGGGCCACGTTCCTGTGAGACCAGCAATCTGCCTTTGTTGTCAAAGGTCATGTTGACGAGTGAGAATGGTAGCTTAGGATCAAGACCGATTGTTTTGGGTTGTGGCGGGATAACGGTTTCCACGCTGAAGCCTGAAGGAACCGTGAAACGACTGGAGGTTGGGCCATTTTCCCAGGTAATGATTCCCCAGGGCTTGGAGCCATACTTGCCAACAACTGCGGTAGATTGCCAAGCTGTGTCGTTGAAGTCTGCCTGAGTCCAGTTTGCAGCTGGCTCTGCTGTGCTGCATTTCCAGGAAGAATCGGTAACAATCGACATTGTCGATTTGCCGTTGGGAATAACTTCTGCCCTCACCAGTAAACCAGCGCTCCCCGCTGCGGTGTTATTGGCTTCGATAGCAATCACATTGTTGCCATGTTTGGCATGTGCTTTGACGTTAAAGCGGTTCATCTGTCGCCAGGTGGTTCCGGACCCAATTTTCACGCCGTTGAACCACAGTGTAAATTCATCGTCGGCTGTGGCTTCGATGACAGCCAGGTCCACTGGATTGGCAATGGGGCGGTCGATGGTAAAGGTCTTGCGGAACCAGCGTTTTCCAGCAGGAATAGTAGAAGTAGAATCCTTCGACCAAATCCAGCTGAGTTCCGCAGCATCATCTGCGAAAACCGGTTGAATGATAGTTAGGAGAGTAATTAGGAAAGCACAAACACGCAGCCGGGAAGGCATAATCGATACCTCAAACTTGGCAGGAGTCGTTATTCTACTTGGCGGGGTGGTGATGATCAAAGCGAAACATCACCTTCATGTTATGATTCTTAGGAAGCATTTCTTGGAGGGGAGTGAACGACGAATCCACCAACGGACGTATAATGTAGTGAATGGTGAGGAGGAAATATGGGTCAGGATATCGATCGTGCACTAGCAGGGTGGGAATTCAAGCCGGGCATGATCCAGGCTAGGATGGTGACATCAGGAGATGGTCGCCAGGTTATCCAGCTGCGCATCGATTTGGGCGTATTGCAGATGGAAATCAAGGGCCGCCCCGATGGCTCTCGCCCCAGTGGATTCCTGACGTACCTCGATTTCCTCCGAGATCTCTCCCGGAAGCAGGGCTTGCAGTCGGATGAGCCCTTCACCATGAATGAAGAGCAGTGTGTTGAATCAGACCGTGAGTTTGTGCAATTCTATCATCGCCGAGTTGCATTCCTGACCATGAACCAGTTTGATCGGGCCATCCGCGATGCTGACCACACCCTTGCCTTTATGGACTTTGTCAAGGAACATGCGCCACATCAAGACTACGTGACTGCACATGAGCAGTATCGACCATTTGTCCTCTTTCACCGAACAGCTGCGTTGGTGGAATCATCGCTGTTGAAAGATACGCCCGAGACAGCCATCGACTCGATCCGTGACGGTTTGCAGCGAATTAAAGAAGTATTTATCGAATACGAACAGGATGATCGCTTTGACAAGGATCCATTGGTGCGGGAACTGAAGAAAAAGCTCAAGCAACTCCGCAAAGAGCATGGTGTGAAACAAACGCTGAAGGAACAGTTGGCAAAAGCAGTGGAGAATGAAGACTACGAAACAGCCGCAAGACTACGTGATGAGATGAAGAAGCGCAGTCAATCCAGCCATTAAATGAAAGAAGGCTCCTCGTCGAGGAGCCTTGTTGAATCATCCAATAGGTTATTCTGCTGGAGCCCAAAAAGGACTGACCTTCTTGATCTTGGCGATGATAGCCTGCTGATCCGTTGGGTTCTTTGTCGCGGCCAGTTTCACCTTCAGCTTAGTGACCGTTTCACGACGCTTGCGTTTACGTTTCAGCTCTGTTTTGCGTTCAATGTAAGACATGGGTCCTGTTCTTCGTTAGAAAACAATTCACACCAAAATGATATAAGATTGATCCATAACAGCAACAGTTAGCCAGCCGGCTTGTTACTGAGAAGTAGCAGTTCCTCCACTTCTTTGACGGTATCCGGTTCGATTTGCCGTAGCGAACGAATGAGTGCTTGCGAAGCGCTGTTTGGGCAGTTCAATGCGTAACGAATAATTGCACGCTTGGTTATTGGCGCAGCGCTGTTGTTATACAGTTTGAGAACCTTGTCCTGATGTTCCCAGTTCTTCATCAGTCTCATTTGTTCAATGACCAGATCGACCATATCAGGCTGATCAATAAACAGTGCCAATGTTGCGTTAAGTTGTGTTTTCACCGACTCGAATCGCACTTCCTTAACAAATCGCGTGAAACGAAGCACGGCATATCGCTCTGTAAATGTACGTTGTGGATCTTTCAAAATAGTTTGTGCCAAGGCCCAGACTTCTGCAGGCTGCTGATGCTGTATGCCCGATAATATCCCGTCGAGGGCACTGTGAAATCGTGAATCGGGTGATGATAACGCCAGTTTCTTCAAGATGTCTATGTCGCTGGCGTTGCCGCTGCAGCCAAGCAGGTAGCTGTAAAGCGAGAGACAGTGCTGAGGTGTTTTTGGATCAAGCAGCCAGCGGCGCAGTCGAACGGGATCTACTTGTGTAGCAACAGCTGCCACATCCTTGTTGTCAGCTATTGACCATTCCTTGTAAGCATCCGTCGCAAGTTCAGGCTCAGCATCCTGAAAGTAATCAAAAGTAAACTTGAGTCGTGCCTGCCGTTCACTTGGCGTGCCTGAACCGGTCAATTTGGGCATTTTCTGCAAGTATTGCAAGAGCCGATCAGTTGAACAGACAATGCTACGGTAAGGGTCAATCTGTCCCTGATTCACATCCACGAAGATGATGTATTTCACGCCAGGTACGGGGGGCACATACCGAGGCAAGACCAGGCGATTGTTCTTGAGGTATACTGCATCGCCTTGGAGCAGTGATTCCACGAGAATGTCACTGGTGCCTTTGATTCCATCCGGGCCGAGCCGGGCATCTACAACTTTGCCGAAGACAACCAGCTTGGCATCAGCAATCTCTTTGCTGAGAGGAGAACCCTGACTGGAGCAAAGAATGCAAGCCAGTGACAGGGCAGGGGACACGAGCACCAGGCCAATAACAAGCAGCAGCCTGGATTTGCATTCGACGCTGGCCACCATGCCATCCCCTTAACTTACTTTGCTTTGGTGGGATCGCTCGTCTCGCTGGCTTTTTCGAGTTCGAGTATTTCCTGAGCATCCTTGATCTTATCCGGATTCGATTTGCGAATCTCTTCGACAAAGGCCTTTGCCGATGGATCGCTGGGTACGCAGAGCATGTACCGCAAGACGGCTCGTTGCACAATAGAACTCGCATGAGATTCTCGTTTGCTGAGATCGAGAATAGTCTTGGTGTATTTCCACTGTTTCCATTTGCGGAGATCTTCGATGGCAAGATCAGCGATATCGCCTTGGGTCAGAAATTGTTCCAGTGCAGACAGCAAATCAGCTTCAGGAACATGCCCTACATGTGTATCCCAAAGAAAACGGATTGTACGCAAGGCTGCATATCTTTTATTGAAATCGTTGGATGTGCCGCTAATCAAGGCCTTGGTGTACTTCCAGCCTGCCGGTTGATCGACGAGAATAAAGCCTGCCAGGATGCCATCTATGCCTGAGATCAGATTGTTGTTTGGATCGTTGAGTAACGAAAGAAAGGTCTCGCCATCTTCTGCTTTGCCGCAGAGTCCCAGCATTAATCCGATTAACCCAAAACGGTAAATGGCTGTGTTGGGGTCTTTTAGCCAGGTCTTGAGTTTGGTTCGCATCTCCACGCTGCCATGCTCTTTCACCATTTTCATGACATCAGCATAGTCAGCCTTGGCGAACTCCTTGTAAGCATCCGTTGCAATTTCATTGTCGACGTGATCCAGATAATTGAAGTAGTAGAATAAACGTTTCGAAACGTTCTTTTCATCGAGCTTGATTGCTTCCTTGAGATACTTGATCAGTGCTTCATCTTTTGCAGTGAGGTACAGGTAAGTGTCAGCCTGATCGTTGTTGAGATCACAAAAGACCAGCAGTTTTTCTGACCCTGTCGTTGAAGGTGGAATGTAGCGTGGAAGTGTGATTTTCTTTTTATTCTTGATGAAGGGGTCTGATTTAACGATTTCGTCAATGGTAAATTCAGTCGAGCTGATCTCACGACCATCAGCTTCTTGCTTGACCTGGGGATTGCTCGGGGTGCCGTAGAGAACGAAGCGAGCTTGCTGTACTTCTTTCACCAGTGTTTGCCCTTGCATCGTGCCGCAGAACGGGCACCAAGCTGCATCTGCAGACGTTGTCTGCCAAACGAGGCCGATGACCGTGAAAAACATGAACCGAATCATCGTCGAATACTCCCAGCAAAACAGCCAGCGGTGTGCTGGCTGCAAATTCGCTCTAGTTATTATCCCATGCTAGCTGAGGTAAGGGAAGGGGGGCATGGGAGATAGTTCAACCGATACGGCTTTCAGATACGGTTGATACTTGCCGTCTGGGCCTTGGGCAAACTTGAGTCTTCCCTGTACTTTTACCCATTTAGTTCCTGCCTTATTGCCATCCAGCAACGCAGGACTGAGGGGCTTTTTGGTGCGTGCCAGGATCATTGCCGGCCGCGAATCGGTCAGGCAACATGCCATGCGAAGCCGCACAATGCGGAAATAGGTGTATCCCCCATTAGTTTCTTCCAGGTTAAACATGCCTTCGAGCTGCACCTTGCGATACTGTTCGTATTGAGGAATCATCGCAGGATTCTTTGCCACATTTTCCAATTGTGTCAGGTCTGTTACAATCGGAGGCACATCCTTGGCATCATCATCCATTTCATCGACTATGGTTTGAACGCCATAGGCGAAACTGGTAGTGAAAGAAGCTTGTGGAAAGACTTCGCCCGGTGCTGCAAGTGCTCCAAGAAACATCCAATAGAACTGCTCGTTTACTACAACGTTCTTCTTGTCCTTGAAGGCTGCTTCAATGCGATACTTTTCGAAGTTCTCAATCATCTTCGTGTCGGGCAGACCCATCAGAATCAATATCAGAGGCACCAGAAGAGGAATGTAACGAATGGGATTCCAGCCATGATCGTGATCATGGTCGCAACATTCATGGTCGTGATGATCATGATGTGATTTGTCGTCATGATGATCGTGTTTGCACTCTTCACCATGTTCATGATGGTCGTCTTCGTGATGTTCATGCAAATGATGGTGGCCGTCACTGGCAGAGCGTAACGTGAAGAGTTGAATAAGGAATAGGACAAGAAGGAAGATGCCTCCGATGAAAATGGTGTATTGTATCCACGGAGTGACCAGGGCCAGCAGGCTTCGTTCGCCAGGGTTCCAGCCCAGATAATGGGAGGCAAACATCCACACCATGACTAATCCATAGGCTCCAGTCATGAGGAGTGTAAAGAGCCGTTCCATGAATTGACTTTTGCGATGCATTGGCTCTCTCCGTTATTGGAAGGTGGAGGTGGTTCGGGCGTAGTAATCCAGGTAATGGACTACCATGGAAAGGACATAGATGATGCCCCACAAAAGCAGCATGATGGCGATGATGAGTCGTGGCTTGAAAACTCGAGTGAACATCAACAAGAGTTTCAGATCGAACATGGGTCCCAGTACCAGGAAGCTGATTTTTCCAGCGAGAGGCACTTTGAGCATGTTGGCAGCTACGAAGGCATCAGCTTCACTACAGAGGCAGAGAAGCACCGCGATGGCCATCATGACAGCCGCTGCCGTCCATGGGTTGGCGAAGAGGAAGCTGACCTTATTAACGATTTCAAAGGTCTGTAATGAAGCGGCCAGCATCGCCCCGAGAATGAGGAAGCAGGTGATGTCGATAAAATCATGCAGCGCCACGCTGGAGATGTTTCCCAGCCGCTGCAATAGTGGTCGTTTTACTTCGTCTTCATCCACCATGGTCAATGAGTTTGTCGTTTTGATGGGCACTTTCACGAGGTTGTTCACGCCAACGCTGGCAGCCAGGCGATTGATGACGCTACCGACAATGAAGGCAGTTATAAATGCCATCCCACAACGTAATGCCACCATCTGAGCACTGGTCAAGCCGTCAATATTGCTGCGATCACCTGTGAACGCTGCCCAGGTGGAAGCGATTACCACTGGATTGATCACTGGTGCTGCCAGCATATAGGCAACAGCACAGCCTAAGGGCAACCCTTTGCCTAAAAGCCTTCTCATCACTGGTACAATGCCGCACTCGCACATGGGAAAAATTAGTCCCAGCAAGGCACTGCCAGCAATAGCAAGCGAACGATTCTTGGGTATCATTCGGGCAAAGAGTTTTTGAGGCAATAGTTCTTCGAGGATACCCGATATCAGCGCTTCATAAACGATGGACATCAGTGAGACCACAAACTGGTCTATTCCACTGACGGCGAATATCGGTGACATGGTGAGCATGTAAGAATCCAGTGATCATTATCCTTGCTATATGATAGCAAAGGTCAATTGTTAGAAGCAGGTAACGCACGGCCACCACGGAGCAGGGGCCCCAGCAGGATCGAGCTGAAGAAACAAATCGTGCCTAGTAACACAATCACGCCACCACTCGACAGGGGAAGATTCTTGCCGCCGATAAACGGCTGCCAGGTGGCGCTGACAAGAAATCCACCGACACCGGCAATGAGCGAAGCTAGTAGCGACATCCAGAAGAACTGCCTGAGCGTTCGTGAAGCATTACCGGCTGTTGCTGCAGGCAGGATGAGTAATGCATTGATGAGTAATGCCCCAACCACTTTCAAGCAGGCATTCACTGTCATTGCCAGGAAAATAATGAAGAGATAGTTGCCTAGCTGAACTGAAATGCGTCGAGATCGGGCCAGGCTGGTATTGAAACTGGCCAGAACCAGTTGGTTGTAACGAAATACCAGGAAGAACAAAGTAACGACCAAGAGGAGCAGCAAGTAGACTATTTGCTGACTGGTTGTAGCCATCGGGTCGCCGAAGAGGAAAGTCTCAGGATTTTGCGTTCCCCTGCCACCACTGCCTATTTTGGCTACGGCTGTCAGCAAAATGGCGCCGAGACCCATGGCTCCAGCAAAGAATACGCCAATGATAGTATCATTGGCTAAGACTGTTTTCTGCTTCACGTAGGCTATACCGCATCCGCTGATAATCCCAAAGATAACCATGATAGGTACAATCATCTCATCGCTTGAAATCCAACCGGCAATGTTCATTAAAATGCCGAGTGCCACTCCTGCAAAGGCAAAGTGTGCAAGGGCATCACTGAAGAATGCCATCCGGTTGCTGAGTACTAGGGAACTGATTGCCCCACAGATGATGCTTACCAGAAGCACGCTGATAAAGCCAAGCAGCATCTGCTTGTTGCTGAAAAGGCTGCCTGGAGTAAACCACGTCTTCAGATCGGAAAGCTTTTCGTCCAGCCATTGAGCGGGCACAGTATGCCAGGGAAAAAGAACTCGTATAGCTTCTGCTGTCTTGCCGTCATTCTTCAGAGTGATTTGAAGATACGTTCCAGCCGGGTGTTGGGTAATATCCTGTTCCAGTTCACCAGCCAAACCAGTCTTGCAGGTAACCTCTGCAGGTACCTGAATCGTGCGAATATCACCGGTGCCATCGATCTTCAGGCGGATGCTGCTGCCATCTGTGCCTGTTTCCAGGAGAGTGCCACGGATTTCTTCAGCAGAAATCCTACTGTTGGTGAGCAGCAGGAATATGGTAATGAGCTTGGGGAAAGACAACGAACAACTCCGCCTTGATAGTATCTGTACGCCAATTCTGGATGAGAGGTTCAAACTGCCACCTTCTCGGGCCAGGCCATCAGTTCCAGATGAATAGCCAGGGTCAGGTACGTGCAGAGCAGGGCAAGTAGCGTTGTCAACACAAGGATGCCTATAGACTTGCTCTTGAGTTTTCGCTGGAGCAATTCTTCCGCGACAGCTTCCTCTTTCGTATCAAGGTTCTGCCTGCCTTGGAATGCCAGGAAGACACAAGTTTTCTGAAGCGATTGGAGCACGCCCAGATATGCAAAGAAGTATGGAATAAAAACGGTGGCTCGGACGAGATCAGAAAGATTGAACCAGATGAATACGACAGAGAGAATGACAGCGATCTGGAAGCTGAGCAGCCCCAGCAATCGCCGCTTGCGGATTTGTTTCGGCCCCAGGTTCTGGCAGACAGCAGCACTCAAGAGCATGTGAAATCCCGCAGGAATCCATAGATGGAATGCAACATAATGATGATTATCGGACGTTGGCGTTAGGTGTTATCCAGTACCATCAACGTCTGATAATGCTTCTTATGTATCAATCCCGATGATCCGTTCGAATACGCCCATCCGACGAAACTTGTCATATCGTTCATCGAGAAGCTTCTGGGCAGGTTTTGTGCGCAGCTCGCGCAATTGTTTGAGCACGTGTTGCTTGAGAGCGTTTGCCATCTCTCGAGGATCGCGATGTGCGCCGCCGAGAGGTTCAGGAATGACTTCGTCAATCACCTTCAATTTCAAAAGATGCTTAGCCGTCAGCTTCAATGCCTCTGCAGCTCTCGACTTGGTT
>CAYPJB010000192.1:0-8514 GCA_964410845.1 uncultured Bacteroidales bacterium
CCATGACCTGAAGGAGATGCGTGCCGTTATCGATCAGCACTACCCCGATAGAATGCTGCTTGCGGAAGCCAACCAGTGGCCACAGGATGTTCGTGCCTACTTCGGTGATGGCGATGAATGCCACATGGCATTTCATTTCCCACTGATGCCGCGTTTGTTCATGTCGTTGCGCAGGGAGGATGCTTCACCGCTGTACGACATCCTGCAACAGATGCCGACGATACCCGACAACTGCGAATGGGCGACGTTCCTTCGTAACCATGATGAACTCACGCTCGAAATGGTGACAGATGAAGAGCGTGATTACATGTACAGCGAGTATGCAGCTGAGCCACAGATGCGTTTGAACGTTGGCATTCGCCGACGACTGGCTCCCCTGTTGAAGAACAATCGACGTGCCATCGAATTGCTGACATCGCTGCTGCTCTCGCTGCCTGGAACACCGGTGATTTATTACGGCGACGAGATTGGCATGGGGGATAACATTTACCTCGGCGACCGCAATGGCGTCCGGACGCCGATGCAATGGAATGGCGACCGCAACGCTGGGTTCTCCCGTGCCGATGCTGCCCGGCTCTATAGTCCCATCATCACCGATCCGGTGTATGGCTACCAGGCTATCAACGTGGAAGCGCAGGAACGGGAACAGACGTCGCTGCTCAACTGGATTAAACGCCTCATTCGCGTCAGACGAAAACATCAAACCTTCAACACAGGCGTTCTCAAGTTATTCAAGACGACGAATCCCCGAGTTCTCGCATTCACCCGGCATACCGAGAACGAAACGATATTCGTCATCGCTAATCTGTCACGTTATGTGCAGCCTGTCAGCATAGACCTGTCGCTGTACCAAGGTCGCCAACCGGTGGAAATCATTGGCGGGGCCGTCTTCCCCTGCATCGACGATGCGCCGTACTTCCTGTCTCTCGGGCCGCATGCCTTCTACTGGTTTGATCTCAAGACTTGCTGACGGGAATGACCACTGCTGCATCGGTTTTGGCACTGATCGTCTGCATGATTTCCATCAGGTTATCCTGGTAGACGTGATGTGCAGATGCCTCAAAGGCTTTGGTCTTGGGCTGGAAGGCAATGCCAATGCCAGCAGAACGAACCATGCAAGAATCAGGATCGCTGTCGCCTATCGCGATCACTTTATCTTGAGTCAGCCCGAGTTGTTCGCACACATGTAGCAGCACATTCTGCTTGCAGACATCATGCAGCTTGCAGCCGTTCTCGTGCTTCATGGCAGGTGAAATGGTGACTTCGCCGGTAGCGATGCCTTTATGGAACCGCATCATGTGGGCAATGCTGAAGTCGGCAAAGACCCTGCGACGGACGATCTCGGTTGCCACCCGAAATGAATCGGAAACGATGCCTACCCGATAACCAGCTTTACGAAGAGCAATCACTACTTCAACGGCACCCGACATCAGGGGTATGCTCATGGCTGCTTCTTCGAAGACAGATCTGGGGACGTTGGCAAAGAGGGAGGCAATCCTGGCAGTGCGTTCCTGGGGGCCCACTGTAGCATTATCCAGATAGCTGTTCAGTTCATTGGTCTTTCCGGTTCGCTGGGCGAGGTTGACCACGAAGCGGCCCTTCAGCAGTGTGCCATCCATATCGAAGAGTGCCAGGCGTTCGGGTTGGCCAAGCCGCTGGAAGATCAGTGACATCTCTGCCTGAGCACGCCGTTCTACTTCCTCGACTTCGCGTACCTGTTGCATGTCGAGTCGCCCGTATTTTGCAGCCCGATCGAGAATAACACGCACCACCTGCTTGGCCATGTCGCCTAACTGATCGAGTGTTTGAGAGTCGTGCTGGATATGGCCGATATCCACCTGTACGATGTTCGCCCCCATGGCAGCGGCATCCAGCAGCAGGGCGATGTCGACTCCGTAATCGGTTTCGAACCGCAGCTTGCGCAGGATCGATCGTTTGACAGCAATAATACCACCAAGGGGTTGCTCGAAATGCCCCAGCTCCGGGAAGAATGTGAGGATCAGTGGCTTGGCGGTGAGCATGGTCACTCGCCCTGCTGACCGTGAGAACTTGGCTTTCACGAAGTCGGCATTTCCTTCGATGAGTGGCCTGGTCATATTGGGGACGAGGTCTTCCCGCAGTTCGGAAAGGTCGCCATCGAGATAGAGAATGATGTCGTTGCTGGCGGCCCACGCTCCATCTTCCATGGAGGCGCCTTTACCCATCAGCGTGCTGGTGACGACCTTGGCCCCAGCCTCGGCTGCGAGTTCAGGCGTTCCGTCTATGGAACCATCATCGATGACAATGACTTCTGTCACACCGGGAGAGTTTTTGGCGAACGCCACCACGGAGGCAACGGTGGGGGATTCATTCAGTACTGGGATAATCACAGAGATCATCTCATCCTCCTGAGTGTTGGTGGGGCGAAAGTGTTTCTATTGGACGGCTGGTTAGTGTTTGGACGTGACAGACAGGTGAGGCGAATCAAGCAGTGAAAACGAAACGGAAAGACCCAGTCGTCTTTCGACTATGCATTATCGGATGCAACCAAGAGTTTCTCCAGTGCAAAATTGATCTTTCATGGAATCGTCATGCTTCGAGATCAACCCCGAAGTAGCAGTGCCAGGTACACGCCATAGGTGATGATCAGCAGCCCCGCTTCCAGTCGATTGATGCGAAAGCCAGTGGACATCAGGGGAAATAACAGCAGGGTGATGCCCATCATCCATGCGCCGTCGCTGCGAATCAACGCGGTGTCCACCGGTATGGGTGCGATGAAGCCAGTGATTCCCAGAATCATCAGAATATTGAAGAGATTGGAACCAATCACGTTGCCGATGGCCATGTCGCTGCGGCCACGATAACTGGAGACCAGCGACGAGACGACTTCAGGCAGTCCTGTACCCATCGAAACAATCGTCAGGCCGATCAGTCGCTGACTCATTCCCAGGAGTGCAGCGAGGTCTGATGCACCAGTCACCGTGATGTGAGCGCCAACACTCAGCAGTATCACTCCCACTCCGACGAACGCCAGTGAACTCCACCAGCGTGGCTGCGCGACGAGAGTGTCGGTAGTCATTTCTTTCATCTGGCCTTCCAGGTGTTCTTCCTGTTTAGTGGTAAGCTGCTGCCTGACCAGACTTACCATGTATGCTGTAAAGCCGACATAAATAGCGATGCAAAGCGTGGCATCCAACCGGTTGATTTCACCATCCTGGGCAATGACCAGGCAGAGCAGTGTCACAATCACCAGTACGGGATACTCCAGCTTCACGGTGTTGCCATCGATCTTGATGGGCCGGATCAGGGCACACAGGCCGATGATGACAGCGATGTTGAAAATGTTCGATCCCACAACGTTGGCGACGGCAATCTCGGTCTTGTTCTGCCAGGCTGCTATGCCACTGACGGCCAGTTCGGGCACCGATGTGCCAGCTGCCACCACCGTGAGGCCAATGATGGCAGGCGTCAGTTTCAGAAGAGTTGCCAATCCTACAGCACCTCGCAGAAGGACCTCGCCACCGACAACGAGCAGCACCAGGCCAACGATGATAAGAATGATGGAGATCAGCATGAGGCTGTTCCTGCTTGGTCACGGAGGATGCATCTCCCATAAGATACCGAGATGCCTACGCCACTGGTACTCCTGAATGCTGTCGGTCTCACTTCGCGCTGGTTGCCTTACGCCGCCCGTCTGCATGCACTTGCCCAGCAAGGTTGGGTGAAGCCTCTGAAGGAAGTGCTGCCCGCTGTCACTTGCACCGCTCAGGCCAGCATCCTCACCGGTGAGCAGCCAGGCAAGCATGGCATCGTCGCCAACGGTTGGCTCTTCCGCGATACCCGTGAAGTGCGGTTCTGGCAGCAGTCCAATGCTCTCATGCAAGCGGAGCCCCTCTATGTGACAGCCAAGCGTGAAGCGGAGCAAGCAGGCCGACCGTTCCGTTGTGCCAAGCTCTTCTGGTGGTTCAATCAGGGGGCGGATGTTGACATCAGTGTGACACCCAAGCCCCACTATGGCGCGGATGGCAACAAGCACTTCGGCATCACCGGTTCACCTGATGGACTTTGCGAACGGCTTGAACAAAAGCTCGGTTCATTCCCGTTCCCGTTCTTCTGGGGACCCAACTCCGGGCTCAAGAGCACCGCTTGGATTGCGAAGGTCGCAGCCGAGGTGATTGCTACCGAGAAGCCTGACCTGACGCTGGTCTATCTGCCCCATCTCGATTACGAACCCCAGCGCCATGGGCCGAGCGGCTGCGATATGCCCAGGCTGGTGAAGGAACTCGACGATGCCTGTGCACCGATTCTGGATGAAGCCAGGAAGCAGGGGGCCCGGGTCTGGGTCGTCAGCGAGTATGGGCACTGCGATGTCGATCAGCCGGTGTATCTGAACCGGGTGCTGCGTGAAGCAGGCTGGCTCCAGGTACGAGGCGGCCCGTTCGGCGAGCAACTCGATACCTTTGGCAGTGAAGCGTTCGCGGTTTGCGATCATCAACTGGCACATGTCTATGTCAAGCAGCCCGTGATGATCGAGACGATAGCAGCCCGGTTGCGAGAAGTGCCGGGAATCGACAACGTCTACACCGGTGAAGTACGGGCAGAACTGGGACTGCTACATCCCCGTTCAGGTGAAATCGTAGTGCTCTCGAAGCCGAAGGCATGGTTTGCCTACTCGTTCTGGTTGGATGATAAGCTAGCCCCCGACTATGCCCGCTGCATCGACATCCATCGCAAGCCGGGCTTCGATCCTTGTGAACTCTTCTACGATCCGAAACTGCTCTGGCCCAAGGGCAGGGCCATCCGCCGACTCATCCAGAAGAAGCTAGGCTTCCGCACTCTCTTCGATGTCATCCCCCTCGATGCCAGCCTGGTAAAAGGCAGCCACGGGTTGTGGGCAACGGACGTGCAGGATCGTCCGCTTCTGGTGGGCGATGGCGCATTGCCAGCAGGCGAACTAAAAATGACGGATGTAAAGGAGATTGTGCTGGATGCACTGCGACAATAATTAGACGGATGCCACGGGGCAGGTAGACCATCCCCGTGCAACTCTTCAACAAGTCCATACAGACGAAAACATCGGGACGGCGACCGGCCCGATGGCATCTGACCAAACGAAGATCGGCTTACTTGCGGTGGCGAATTTTTGCCCGCATCCGACGCTTCTTGCTGCCAACCTTTCGTCGGCCCTTTCCCCTGCGGCGTGCCATACCAATGTCTCCTGGGCAAATTGCCCCGTCAAAAGGGGGCGTACCCCCGATAGTTTCGAGAAAGAATATGGTACAAGGCGAGGGGCAAAGGGCAATGGTTTGGTTTGAAATGTGTGGCAGGGTTGTGCATGTACTCATGCTCAACCCTGTGGACCACCGCTTTTTGTCCACATCCATTTCCAACCCGCTCCCTCCATATAATGCTGGTTTACTCCAAGGTTCGCTGTTCATGGCCAGTCTGCTGCAAATTACCCAAGCTTCGAAGAGCTATGGTGATCAGGTTCTGCTCGATAATGCCGAAGCCACCATCCACGATAATGTCAAAGTCGGCTTCATCGGTCGCAATGGTGCAGGCAAGTCTACGCTGCTCAAATGCATCCTCGGTGAAGAGGAACTCGACAGGGGCGATGTCATCCGTTCGTCGAACCTCAAGCTAGGCTACCTCCGTCAGCACGATCCGTTCCTGCCGGGTGAATCCGCCCTCGACTTCCTCATGCGCGACAGTGGCCAGCCTGACTGGAAGTGTGGCGAAGTGGCAGGGGAGTTCGAACTCAAGGGCAGCTACCTCACCGGCCCCATCGACAAGCTCTCCGGTGGCTGGCAGACACGTGTCAAGCTGGCTGCACTGCTGCTGCACGAACCCAATCTGCTGCTCCTCGATGAACCGACGAACTTCCTCGACATCCGCACCCAGATTCTGCTCGAGCACTTCCTCAAGAATCACCGCTCCGCATGCATGATAGTCTCACACGATCGTGCCTTCCTCAATGCCACCTGCGATCACACGCTCGATCTGAGTCGAGGCAAGCTGACGATGTTCCCGGGCAAAGTCGATGCCTTCCTCGAATTCCAGAAGGAGCAGCGTGAGCGCGACATTCGTTCCAACGAAACGATCATGTCGAAACGCAGGCACTTGGAAGAGTTCATCGCCAAGAACAAAGCCCGGGCTGCGACAGCGACCTTGGCCCGTTCCAAGAGCAAGCAACTCGAACGGCTCGAACTCAACGAAATCGTTGGTGCAGAAAGCACCGCCAACATCCGGCCTCCCCAGGTGGAACCCCGCAAAGGCAACGCCCTTCGCTGCATCAACCTTGCCATAGGTTACCCGGATCGCCAGATTGCCAGCGACATCAACCTGGAAATCGAACACGGCTCCCGGGCAGCCATCGTCGGTGATAACGGCCAGGGTAAAACGACCTTCCTGCGAACCATCGTCGATTCACTTCCCCCGCTCGCTGGCGAAGTGAAGTGGGGCTATGGCTGCAACATCGGCACGTATGCTCAGCACGTTTACACCAGCCTACCTGAAAACCGCACCGTACTCGACTACCTGCATTCACAGGCTGCACCAGGCAAGAAAGATCAGGAGATTCTCGACCTCGCCGGCGCACTGCTCTTCAAAGGGGCTGCGGTGAACAAACGCATTCCGGTTCTCTCCGGTGGCGAACGTGCCCGTCTCTGTCTCGCGGGTCTGCTTCTCAGCAAGCATAACGTCCTGATTCTTGACGAACCGGGGAATCACCTTGACGTCGATACCATCGAAGCCCTGGGCGATGCTCTCGTTCAGTACGAAGGCACCGTCATCTTCACCAGCCACGACCGCCACTTCATGACCAAGGTGGCTACCAGTGTCATCGAAGTGCGCGATGGCCGCGTGGTGAATCACAATGGCAAGTACGAAGCCTACCTCGACCGGGTGAATGCCGAAATCGAAGCAGGCGAACGCGAGTTGGCCAGCAGCAGAGCGTTGCTGCCAAAAGAAGTGCGATCTGCATCGACAGTCGATTCCAGTGCAGGCCCCCGTACCGAAAAGGTCGTTCGTAAAGAGCTGAAAGCCATCGAAAGACAAATCGCCCAGTGGGACGAACGCAAGAAGACCATCACCGAAGAGATGACTACCACCGAAGATGCCGACGAACTGATTCGGCTGGAAGAAGAACTGAACACCCTGACTCAACAAGTAGGCGATGCCGAAACCAGATGGAGCGAACTCTGGGCCGAAGCCGAAGCGATGTAGATAGTAGTCATCACGCTCCGTCGTGATGACATCGACGATGAGAGTACATTGCCATACCAGAGCCCGCCGCGCTAGCAAGGGAAGGCCGCGCGACGGCAGGACGTTTCAACTTGGCGAAGGATATTGACGTACCCATGTCGCACTACTTATGGCTTATGGTCAATTCCCTTCAGGAAATCCGAACGGATCAGTTCCTGAACATCCAGCCCGCTGATCTCTTCAAAGCGGAAGTAGTCAACGCCTGCTTTACCCTTGAGTGTGTCCACTGAGCCATCGCTGACACTCTGGTTCTTGGTGCCGCCGTTGAGATAGTCAGCACCGTCGCCACCATCGATGGTGTCAGCGCCGTTATCCCCGTACATCACATCATCGCCCTTCTGCCCGAAGAGCAGATCATTGCCCAGGCCGCCGTGTAACTCATCGTTGCCGTCGCCACCGTAGAGAGAGTCACTGCCATCGTTGCCATTGAGCCAGTCGTTCCCTCCATCGCCTTTGAGGATGTCGTTGCCTGCGTCGCCGCTGAGTTGATCATTGCCATCTCCACCGCTCAAGGTATCGTCATCATCCCCACCGTTGAGATGGTCCTTACCGTTCCCGCCGTAGAGAAAGTCAAAGCCAGCATCGCCTGAAAGGTAATCGTCGCCCTCCTGGCCGTTGAGCAGATCATTGCCTTCGTTGCCATAGAGGGTATCGTTGCCGGTGCCACCGTAGGCGAAGTCGCCACCTGCGCCGCCCCACAGGTAATCCGCACCCGCTTCGCCGTACATCTTGTCGGTGGCATCGCCTCCTTCGAGGTAATCATCGCCATCAGTGCCGTAGAGATGTTGCATAATGGGAAGCAGATAGGCAGGCAAACCCGTGTCGCCATAGAGTGTATCGGTGCCGCCGTTGCCGTAGAGCAGATCGTTGCCACCGTCGCCATAGAGTATGTCCGCCCCGCTGCCACCGACGAGGATATCGTTACCCTTGTAGCCCCGCGCGACGCTCTTGATGCCGGTCAGGTTGTAGAACTGATCGTCGCCATCGAAGCCGCTGAAGGTCACTTTGCTGATGGGTAATGCTCCTGGTTTGTACATGTCGTACCAGACCGTCAGTGAACCGGCAGGATGGGAAAGTGAAACGCGCACCCGGTCATCGAGAGCAGTGCCACGGTCGTTTTCTTCCAGTTCGACTTTCACGATGTCATTCTTGTTGGTGCCGAGGATGGAGATGACGCCAGAGGAAAGTGAAATGTTGCCAGCAGGAACCCATCGACCTTCGAGCGATTCGACGCTCAGTAGAGCATGTTGACGTGCGGGTTGCTTGAAAGAT
>CAYPJB010000193.1:0-8490 GCA_964410845.1 uncultured Bacteroidales bacterium
AGGGTTAGATGATAGTCTCCAGGTGCCAGATACGCTCTGCCCGGTTCAACAATTGCACCATGTTTTGCTTCTTCGACCTGCACTTTGGAGTTTGCCGTGAGTCGTTCCGCCAGCATGCGGGTAAACATGGGAGGCATATGCTGGACCATAACAATCGGCACCGGAAGATCGCCCGGCAGCGTCTGAAACAACTCCATCAAAGCATTCGGGCCACCCGTTGAAACGGCGAGGGCGACAATGTCCACCCGGCGATTCGCATCCAGACTTTTGACAACTGGCATTTTCGCTGACGATTGATCCGTGGAAGCTGGAACCTGGCTGCTGGACTTCGTAACGGACTTGCACAATTCCTTGATCGCCGGGATCAATTCCGTGCGAATCACTCTTTTTGATTCATCTATCCCACCTGGTCCTGATGGTTTGGCAAAGTAATCAGTGGCTCCCAGGGCCAACGCATCCAGGGTCGCCTTGGCACCCACTGCGGTAAGAGAGCTGAACATAATCACAGGCACCCTGGGATGCGTTTGCCGTAGTTTCGCCAGAGTTTGCAAGCCGTCGAGTTCAGGCATCTCGATATCAAGTATGACCAGATCAGGAGCCAGTTGATTCATCTTTGCCAATGCAATAATGCCATTGGCTGCAATACCGGCGACTTCAATCTCAGGGTCTTCTGCCAGCACTTCGCTGACCACCCGACGAATGACAACCGAATCATCAACCACAAGCACTCGTATCTTACCCATCAGTTAAGCCTCTCCCAGAACATCGAGCATACTGAGTTTGGCTTCTAGCACTTCTTTAGTAAATGGCTTCATCACATATTCGTTCGCCCCGGCTGCCATCGCCCGCATGATCTGCTCACTTTCCGACTCGGTCGTCACCATCACGATCTTCAAATCAGGATAGATGCCTTGACGACGTACTTCGATGATGAACTGCAACCCATCCATTACCGGCATGTTCCAATCAACCAGTGCGAGGACAATCTCTGGATGCTCCGCCAGAATGTCCAATGCCTGGGCGCCATCCCCAGCTTCAAGAACCAACATTCCCAATTCCGACAGGTACTTCCGCAGGATCGACCGCACCACGCGTGAGTCGTCAATGACCAATGCAGTAATCGTCGTTGCTGTCGCCAAATGCAACTCCCTTTCAGTCAAATCACGA
Organism: uncultured Bacteroidales bacterium; assembly: GCA_964410845.1. Classification (GTDB taxonomy): domain Bacteria; phylum Planctomycetota; class Planctomycetia; order Gemmatales; family HRBIN36; genus JAEUIE01. Next base: position 1,168 of record CAYPJB010000193.1, read on the forward strand.
TTTTAATTGAGCAACCAGCTTCTGCAAGTCGATGGCCATCTTCGACAAAGCGTCTGCTGACTTCTGCGTGTTGGAAGCACCTTCGGTGGTGCCTTGTGCTGCCTGGGCAACAACAGTGATGTTCTGAGCGATCTCGCTGCTACCCTTGGCTGCTTCACTGACACTGCGACTTATCTCAGCTGTTGTCGCGGTCTGTTCTTCCACTGCGCTGGCAATGGTGTTCTGTATATCGTTGATCTGCAATATGATTGCACTGATCTGGCCAATTGCATCCACAGCCTGCCTGGTATCACCCTGAATCGTTTCAATCTTCCGACTGATGTCCTCCGTCGCCTTGGCAGTCTGCTTGGCCAGTTCTTTTACCTCGTTAGCTACGACGGCGAAACCTTTGCCGGCTTCTCCGGCCCGCGCTGCTTCGATAGTTGCATTGAGGGCCAAAAGATTGGTTTGCTGAGCAATGGAAGTAATCACCTTGATGACATTTCCAATTTCCGCGCTCGATTCGCCAAGCTTGTTAATGGTACGATTAGTCTTGTCAGCGACGGTCACAGCCGAGGTAGCCACCCTGGCGGCATCGTTGGCGCTGCGGGCAATCTCCCGGATGCTCGCTCCCATTTCTTCCGTACCGGTCGCCACTGTAGAAACGCTGCGGCTGACCTGCTCCGCCGCAGCTGAGGCAACGTTGGCCTGTGCTGCTGTTTCTTCTGCGTTCGATGCCATTTGCTGACTGACTGCTGTCAGTTCCTCCGAGGCACTTGCCAGGGTCTGCACGGTCTCTTGCAGCCCTTCTTCCACTTCGTGAAGAGCTGTGATGTCAGTCGAGTACTTCACTACCTTGAACGGCTTCCCATTGAGATCAAGAATCGGGAAGTAGTTCCCTTCAATCCAGACTGCCTTCTTTGCTTTGTTGAAGCGTTTGAACTTACCCGTCTTGCGTAGCCCGTTGCCCAGATCAACCCAGAACTGTCGATATTCAGCACTCTCTGCATACTTCGGATCGACGAACGTCGAGTGATGCCTGCCCTTGATCTCCTCTAGCCCATACCCCATTAAATCAAGGAAATGATCGTTAGCATCAAGTATAGTGCCATCCAGGTTGAACTCGATGACAGCTTGGGCTTTGCGGATGGCTGCAACCTGGCCTGACATGTCCGCTTCACACATCTTGGCATCGGTGACATCGGTCGCGTACTTGACGACTTTGAACGGTTTTCCCTGTTTATCAATAATGGGGTTGTATGAGGCCTGGATCCATACCTCTTTGCCATCCTTGCCGAACCGACGATATTCCCCAGTCTGGTACTCGCCACGGTTGAGCCGTGCCCAGAAGTCCCGATACTTCTGCGAAGAACGCTCAGCATCATCGACGAAAACCGAGTGATGCCTGCCCTGCACTTCGTTCAGTTCATAACCCATCGCCTTCAGGAAATTGTCGTTGGCGGTGATGATCGTTCCATCCATCTCAAACTCGACGACCGCTTGCGACTTGGCAATAGCAGCGATCTGCCCGGCGAAGTCGAGATCAAGCTTTTGTCGTTCGGTGACATCTTCCCAGGCAACCACGAAGCCTATGACACTTTGATCTGCAGCCTTGATCGAATTGATGCGTGCTTGAAAGGTGATCTTGCCGAAGGAGAACTCAGCGACATGCGGCAGTGCATCGGCTGTATGCAATATCCGCTCAATCCTTTTGGCATCCTTGTGAAAGGCATGAATCGACGAGCCAACAATCTGATCGACATCGACATGAAAAACTTTCTTTATCTCCGATTCGATCAACCGAAGCGTCGCCAGTGCCATCGGGTTGGCAAAGACGATGGTCAGGCTCGAATCGGCAATCAGGATGTTCGTCTGAACACCCGACATTGCGGATGCCAGCAATTCCGTGGAGACAGCTTGTCTTTTTCGTGGTTTGCCAGCCTTATTGTTCATCTTCATGTTCATGATCGACCTCAATCTTTCGTGAATAAGTGTTGTCAGCTAGTTGACCGATGCCCTAGGCGGTTCTCGTGTACTACCCGGCAGCGTGATGGCAGCGTCAGGATCGAGGACCAGCAGGAGTTTGTCGGGCAGTTTGTATGTTCCAGTGATCAGTTCACGGCCTGGGCCACGCAAGGTATCAGGTGGCCGTTCGAAGAGCTCTTGATCAACTTCGACGACATCGCCGATATCATCGACTATGAGACTGATCGCTCCATCGTCGGTTTCGATGACCACGTTAACTGAGGACTCAGCGGACTCCCGGTCAGGGAAGTCCATCCGCCGACGCAGGTCAATTGCGGTGACGATCTGGCCACGCAGGTTGATCAAACCACGAACCATGGGATGAGCCAGCGGCACCGGCGTCATTGCCTGGCTACGAATCACTTCCTGCACACGCAGCACATCGATTCCCAGGTACAGGTTACCCACCGTGAACGAACAGAACTGTCTTGCCTCAGCCATGGCTAATTCTCCTTCCTGATTGAAGTGGAGGAACGGAGAATCTCGGTAATGTCAGGAAACTCAGTAACGCGTCCTTGCACCACAGCATTGAAAAGAATGCCCGGCCGAGTCGCGGGGGACTTGTTGGAAAGGTCTTCATAGACGATGTCGACAATGTTCTCGACAATAAGCCCAACCTGGCTGCCCTGTTCGGTGCAGACGACCACTTGCGTCACCTCGCTAGAGGTTACTGGAACTGCTTTATATTCATGGTTCAGGAGCAGATGTAGTTCACGAGAGATGTCAACCAGAGGCAGGATAGCACCACGATACTGCACCACATTACGTGAGCCAACTCTTTCCAGCTTCGCCGTCGGAAACTCCTCCAGCCGTGCCACGGAAGGCATCGGAATGGCCATTCGGCCACCATCACTGGTGGCAAATACCAGTAGAGGATGACGTATCACCGTCGGCGCTGCTAGCGCTTCTTCATGAATCTGCCGAACACGACGACCTGAAATAACACCAGCCCGCCCGGCAATCCCCATGACATCGAGGATGAGTGCCACCCGGCCATCGCCCATGATGGTAGCCCCGGCAAAGACAGTGATGTTCTTGTGCTGGTTCTGTAAAGGCTTGACGACGATCTCTTCGGTATCGTGGATGGCATCCACTACGAGCCCCAGTTGTCGATCATCAGCTTGCAGTACGACTACAAACAGATCACTCATCGCTAATCGCTTTTCCGATAGCTTGAGCTGCTCATCGAGGAAGACAATGGGGAGCAGATTACCCCGCAGCCGGTAGACCGGAGCACCATGGATGTTTTCGATCCTTTTCGATATCTGATCCTGCTCAATACGGACAAGTTCGAGCAGGTTAACCTGGGGGATACAGAACCGCTCGCCAGCACAGGTGACCGAAAGGGCTGGAATGATAGCCAAGGTGAGTGGAATCTTCATTTTCACCACGGTACCACCGCCCAGTCTGCTTTCGACATCGACGGTGCCACCGATCTTTTCGATGTTCGTGCGGACGACATCCATCCCGACACCCCGACCGGAGAACTGCGTCACTTGCTCGGAGGTGCTGAAGCCAGGCATGAAGATCAGATTGATCGCTTCGCTGTCAGACAGCCTGGTTGCTTCCTCGGGTGTCAACAGTTTGGAGCGAAGAGCCTTGTCACGTACCTTTTGGGGATCAATGCCGCCGCCATCGTCTTGAATCTCAACGACGACCTTTCCGCTTTCCTGGAACGATCGCAGAGACAAGCGTCCCTCAGCTGTTTTTTTATTCTTCAGCCGAACGTCAGGCGGTTCGATGCCATGATCGACGGCGTTACGCACGAGATGGGTCAACGGATCGCGAATTGCTTCGAGGATCGTTTTATCGAGTTCCGTCCCTTGCCCTTCCATATCGAAACGGACTCTTTTGCCACAGGCTACTGCCAGATCACGGACGACCCGCGGAAACTTGCTCCACAGTGTCGAGATTGGCTGCATGCGGGTCTTCATTACACCTGCTTGCAACTCGCTGGTCAGCAGGTTCAGCCGTTGTACGGTTCCCAGGTACCCGGCCTCTTCAAAGACAGTGCTGTGCTGCACGATCTGGTTCCGTGCAAGAACCAGTTCACCGACAAGGTTCATGAGCTTATCGAGAATGCCTACATCCACTCGGATACTGGTCTCGGCTACAGTGACACCACGGCTGGTAGTACTGCTCTCAACGTTGCTTGGAACTGGCACTTCTTCAAGTTCCAGTGCCACTGAAGGTGCCAGGACAGATCGAGGCAACTCAACCGTCGTTGCAGGACTTACCGATGAGGCCGGTGTTATCGATGTCAGCTCCAGCGATGCTTTCCCCCCGAACTCGCGCAGGTAATCTAGCTCTTCGATGAGCTTGCTGTAGTCGCCCGTTCCTTCATTGCCTTGTTTCTCAATAGAAGTCATCATTTGGCGAATGGCATCGACAACATTAAGCAAACTGTTGGCAATGCTTCGATTGAAGGGAATCTCACCGGCACGCAACCGGCTCAGCAGATTCTCTGCCGCATGAGCAAGAGACTGAAGTTTGGGTAGACCGACGAACCCGGCAGTGCCTTTGATGCTGTGAAGTGTCCGGAATACACTGGCCAACGTAGAACGGTCGCTAGGCGATTTCTCCAGCGAGATCAGATCAGTATCTAATTGGGCGAGGTTCTCATTGGTTTCGAGAATGAACTCGCGGATCACTTCTGTCATGAACGTACTCACCGATCCTGTCAGTAAGGCCATCCATGACCGATGCAGTTTTTTTGAAGGGGCAAGTATCAGCCAAGCTGTCTAGAGAATACCTGTAACTCGGCAGCAGTCTCCCCTCCCAAAATTCAACCAAACAGCCTATTCACCAGGGCACCCACTTCTTCCTTCGGAAAAGCCTTGGGAAAAATGGCATCCACGCCTAGTTGTCGCACCCGGTCGAGAATCTTGCTGTCGGTCTCCGTCGTCACCATGACGATAGGAACCGATGCCGTCGAAGGTGTTTGTTTCAAGTAGCTCACTAAAGCGTGGCCATCGAGTAGAGGCATATTGTAATCCGTCACGATCAGGTCAAATGCTTCACGGGTCGCTGCGGCAATCGCCTGGGCACCGTCGGCAGCTTCGCAGATCTGTGTGAAGCCCAGGCTGTTAAGAATCATCCGTTCATTCAAGCGGGCCGTGCCGCTGTCATCGACGACCAGTACGCGCAATCTGGAACGATCTTTTTTCTGAATTGCAGGGCCCGCCATCGTCATCGACAATGCCGATTGCCCCGTCACCAAGTTGACGGATGCCGCCAGCTGTTCTGCGTTGAATGGCTTGGCCAGCAGCACAACCCGGTTGAGTTGGCTGAGCTTGCCCGTATCTTTCCCTTCCGATTCACTGGTAATAAGCACGAAGCCGGGGGCCGGACGGGGGAAGTCATTGCGTATCTTGCTGGCTAGTTCAATGCCGGTCATATCCGCCAGGTGCATCGAGGATAGAATCGCAGAAGGCCTTTCCTTGTGGATGGCCGCGATAGCATCTGCTCCAGTGGCGACATTGGCGGTGACCATGATGCCCTGAGGTTCCAGGTACTTTCGTATGATGCCAGCCTGCACTCGCGAGGGTTCGACGATGAGCACCTTGGTCGCCACTGCTTCATCAGGGCGATGGGTGATGGTGTTTTGATCGACACGTCCCAGAGTCACGGTCGACGAAGTCTGTATGTTCCCAGGCTCACTGGGTCGTGGCTTAGTGGTTGGTCCCGGTTGGTGCCCCAGTTCGATAGCACATTGTTCCAGAGCTTCTACTACCTCTCCCATCGTCTGGTAACGATCCGCAACCGATTTGGCCATCATCTTCAGATAAATCGCGTTCAACCTGGCAGGAATCGAATCTCGCAGATTGGCAAGAGGAGGTATGGGTGCGTCACGATGCTTGAGCAACACCGACATCAGCGATTGCCCTGTGTAAGGCGGCCCACCGGAAAGCAAGAAGTAAAGGGTACAGCCCAAGCTGTAGATGTCGGCACGGGCATCGATTGACGCTGAATCGACCGCCTGTTCCGGCGGCATGTAGTCGACAGTACCCAGGATGCCCCCCGATTGAGTTAAGCTGTTGTTTTCTGTCTTCCCGGTGCTCAACGAAGCAAGGCCTAGATCGGTTACTTTGATGATGTTGCGATCATCTTTAAGCAGGTTATGGGGCTTCACATCACGATGGACAATACCCTGTGAATGGGCGTAAGCCAGGCCTCTGGCCGATTGCAGCGTGTAATCAATGGCCCTGGCATCATCCATCGGGCCATGTTTCTCCACTTCGGAGGCGAGATCGCGGCCATCGATGAATTCCATCACCAGGAAGTGGCCAATTTCCGCTTCGTCCGCATCGTAGGCCATAACAATATTGGGATGCCCCAGTCGGGCGATGGTCTCGACTTCACGCTGAAAGCGGGCTACAAATGAAGCATCTTCGCAGAGCTTGGCTGAAAGCACTTTCAGCGCCACCAGTCGCTTCATACGCCGATGGCGGGCCTTGTAGACGGTACCCATGCCGCCCTGACCGAGCTTGCTCAGGATATCGTAATTGCCCACCCGAAGGTCTTGCGGTCTGCCCGCAATCAATGACTCGATTTGAAAGGGAGTGAGTAATCCCGTCGTCAACAACTTCTCCGAAAGTTGCATGGTATCTAATGAAGTATCGTTGCGCAGCGCAGAGAGTTCCCCTTCGCTGATCAACTCTGAAGTACCGAGGTGAGTCAGGAAATCATCGCGGCTTATGCCAGTATGCGCTACGGTGACATCCAAGTGCCAAACTCCCTAAAGCATCAAGCCATTTCTACTTCTAATCTACCGAAATTGACTATGTTGCTGAAAGACAAATACAAACGATAGGTTTGAAATAGGGTCGATACAACCTACTTTGCCGTTCTTTTCGTCCTGACTGGAACAGTGTAGTCAGATCTTTCTGGGGATAATATGTTTGGTCATTTTGATATCCGAACGGCCCTACTTGATGATGAGCATGGTTGCAAGGCAATTTAAGACTAGAGCCAGGATAGACTTACGTATAATCATTCCCGCAAGACACCACATAGATCAACATTCTTCAAGTACCTAAGCTTGTGAGACTCGACTTGCATCTGCTTATGTGGTGCTTGTTGCGAAAGCAATCACCTTGACATCAACATCTCATAGAGCTTCGAAACTTCAATTTCATACCCTCGTTTAAGTAACTCAGAGCGGCATAGATTGGCCTCTTGCTGATTCTTCATCACTAGGTGGATTTCTGTTTGAAACAGCAAGGGGGAAGGCGATTGTGGTTCCAGTCTTTCCCATTGTGAAGCATGCCAAAGGGCGGCATGGTTCAGTCGTCGTTTCCAGCAATCGATTGCCTGTTG
>CAYPJB010000194.1:0-1599 GCA_964410845.1 uncultured Bacteroidales bacterium
GAGGGCTTCCGTCGATTCGCTGCCAAGGTTTCCACCCATACCAGCTCGCTGCAGTTCGAAAGCGACGAGATCATGCGCCGAACCTGGGGCGATGATGGAGCCATCGCCTGCTGTGTGTCTCCCATGCTCATGGGCAAGCAGATGCAGTTCTTCGGCGCACGGGCCAACCTGGCCAAGTGCCTGCTCTATGCCATCAATGGCGGCAAAGACGAGATCAGCGGTCAGCAGGTCAGCCCACCCATGCCTGCTGTCGAAGCCGATTATCTCTACATTGAGGATATCGTTGACAAATACGAGAAGATGATGGAATGGCTCGCAGGCGTGTATGTGAATGCCATGAACGTCATCCACTACATGCATGATAAATACGCATACGAACGCATCGAGATGGCCCTGCACGACTACGCGCCATTGCGAACCATGGCCTTCGGCATCGCTGGGCTCTCGGTGATCGCCGAAACATTCACTACCATCCGCTATGCCAAGGTGAAAGTTGTCAGAAATGAAAAGGGCTTGATCACCGATTACCAAGTCGAAGGAGACTTCCCCAAGTTCGGCAACAATGATAACCGGGTCGATCAGCTTGCCACCTGGGTCGTCTCTACCTTCATGAACAAGCTGAGGAAGTATCCCACCTATCGAAACGCTCTGCATACTCAATCAGTGCTGACGATCACCTCCAACGTGGTCTATGGCAAGAACACCGGCAACACTCCGGATGGTCGCAGGTACGGCGAACCCTTCGCACCAGGGGCCAACCCCATGCACGGGCGCGATTCTCACGGCATCCATGCCTCGGCTGCATCGGTCGCCAAGATTCCCTATCGCGATGCTGCCGATGGCATTTCGCTAACCACCAGCATTGTCCCCACTGGCCTTGGCAATAATGCTGATGATCGGATTACCAATCTGACCAGCATCCTTGATGCTTTCTTCAGCAGTACCGGCTACCACATGAATATCAATGTGCTGAACCGCGATACCCTCATAGATGCCATGGAACATCCAGAGAAATATCCGCAACTCACGATCCGTGTCTCTGGCTACGCTGTTAACTTCGTGAGACTGACTCGTGAGCAGCAGATGGACGTCATCAATCGCACCTTCCACGGGGGGATGGCAACATGAACAGCAACGCACCATCATCCACAGTACCGTTAGAGGCCAAAAGCCCATTCGAACTTCGTGTCGATATGAGTCAGAATGCCACAGATGCTGAGGTGAAAGCAGCACTCAGCAGTGGCGATCTTGGTTATGTTCATTCTTTTACAACCGGTTCCTGTGTCGATGGTCCCGGCGTTCGTGTGGTTGCCTGGCTCACGGGGTGCCACTTCCGCTGCCTCTATTGCCATAACCCAGATACCTGGAAGATGAAGAACGGCATGCCGGTCACACTGGAACAAGCTCGTCAGGAGCTTTCGAAGTATAGCCATGGTCTCAAGGTCATGAAGGGTGGCTTGACGATCAGCGGTGGAGAACCGTTGCTGCAGGATCGTTTCGTCGTGAAGCTTTTCTCAGCGGCTAAGGACATGGGTGTTCACACTACGCTGGATACCAATGGCCATCCGGGAAGTCGGCTCAGTGATGATGAACTGAAGA
>CAYPJB010000194.1:1613-8482 GCA_964410845.1 uncultured Bacteroidales bacterium
GTGGTGCATCAAAGCCTGGGGCGACGCGCTTCATCATAAAGTCACGGGAATGGACTCCGGACCGGCAAGAGCATTTGCACAAAGACTGGCTTTGCGCAATCGCCCCATGTGGCTCCGCTACGTTCTCGTTCCGGGGCTTACTGACGATGAGAACGAGATCAATCATGTGGCGAACTATGCTGCAAGCTTAGGAAATGTCGAACGTGTCGAACTGTTACCTTTTCATCAGATGGGAGCGTTTAAATGGGAACGCCTGGGGATGGACTATACTTTGCGAGATGTCCATCCACCATCGCAGGAACTCGTGAATCGAGTGAAAGGACAGTTCCAGGCTGCAGGCTTGAACACACCCTAACCGACGAGAAGGAAAATCTGTTACTTTTACCAGTCGCACTTGACGCACTTTCAGTTACACTGTGCGGTGTGCCTGGCAGAATAAGATGAAGTGATGCCGTTTTGAGCCTTGAATCTAAACAAGTAACCCAAAGGATGACCAGCATGAGTACTCCGAAACAAGAGTCTGAACTGTTTTCAACCCCTTCGCAGGATTCAAACATTCCTGCTGGAATAGATCGTCGTTCGTTCTTCATGCGAAATGCAGTTATCGGCGCTGCGGCGGCGATGACTGGTGCAACATGGACACCTGAAGCACGTGCAGCCCGAGCTATTCAGGAATCTGCACAGCCCAAGAAAGGCTCTTCGATCTCGCCAGACCTTGATGTCGTAAAAAAGTCCAAAGGCCCAGTAATGACCGTGCTGGATGAGTTCTACAAAGTAGGCCCGGGGCCTTCGAGTTCCCACACCATCGGGCCAATGAGAATCACTTACGACTTCTACCAGCGTTGCATGAAGTTACCGGCAGAAACACTGGCACAGGCCACGGGCCTGAAAGTGCATCTTTACGGCAGCTTGAGTGCTACCGGAAAAGGTCATGGAACAGAGCGTGCCTCGCTGGCAGGACTGATCGGCAATGAACCTGCAACGGTCGATCCGCTCTTCCTTGACGAGATGATTGTCAAACCTCAGCAGACCTATCCGTTGAAACTCGGTGAAAAGACATTTAACCTTAGTCTTGCTGATATCATCTACGATGCTCCCAAAGGCCAGTTCCCACATCCGAATACCATGACCTGTAAGCTCATGGCCGGCGACAAGCCAGTTTACGAATTGGAATACTATTCACCTGGTGGCGGATTCTACGAATGGAAAGGTTACACTCCACCTAAGAAGGGCCAGCCTAAGTACCCGTATGCCACGATGAAGGAATTACGCGAACATGCTGAGAAGAACAATCTCTCCATTGCCCAGGTCATAATGGCCAATGAGTTGGCGGTATCCGGCAAAACCGAAGAGCAGATCCATGCGTTCCTCGACAAGATTGCCGGGGCGATGCTGGCAACTGTCAAATCAGGTCTTGCAGTTAAGGAAGGCGTTCTTCCCGGGCCGATCAAGTTGCATTCCAAAGCATCCACGGTCTACGAACGTGCTCAGGACGACAAATACGAAGCGGATCGTGCTATTGCTCTGGTCTCTGCCTTTGCCCTGGCTGCTTCGGAAGAGAACGCCCGTGGCCACCTGGTCATTACTGCCCCGACGGGCGGTTCCGCAGGCGTCATGCCGGCGATCGTCTATGCTCTGGTCGAGAGCAAGCGAAAACTCTCCAAAGAGAAGGTTCGTGAAGGCCTGCTAGCCGGTGCCGCGATTGGCTATTTGTGCAAGCACAATGCCACGCTTTCCGGAGCTGAAGGCGGTTGCCAATCCGAGATTGGAGTGGCTTCAGCGATGTCTGCTGCGTTCATCGCCCAGGCGATGGGTAGCAATCCTCGTGTCCTGGAAAATGCTGCAGAATCAGCCCTTGAACATCACCTTGGTATGACCTGCGATCCCGTTGCGGGCTATGTTCAGGTGCCTTGTATCGAACGTTGTGCCTTTGGTGCCGTGAAGGCCTGGGTCGCATTCATGATCGCTACCAACGAAATCGAGTCTCGCCACCGAGTCGATCTCGATACGACGATCAAGACGTTAGCCGAAACCGGCCGTGACATGAGCACCAAGTACAAGGAAACGAGCGAAGGTGGATTGGCGCTGAACCTTACTCTCTGCTAATTCAACTTCAGCATCCAATACGAGTTCGACTCATCAGGTCGAACTCGTATTACTGTTCTTACTCTTGCAGCCACTCTGGTTGCGTGATACATCGAGCTGCATCAAGTCCCATGGCCATTGCTCCGATGCCGGGTGGTCCGACTTCCTTTGATCAGCGAAACCGATTCACTTCCTTGTGCCCCGTAGAGATGAGTGTTTCAGAGGTTGATGTGCATCAAGACAGAATATATCCCCAGCCATCCGGCATAGATCTTCATCGATTGACGGACGCTGAATGTGGTTGCCCCGGCACGCACACTCAGCATCAGAACGCCTAGGCGTAGCAACACATTGAGATTACCTCTCAGTGACGACAAATGTCTCTTCTATGAATAGTCTAAAAAAGGGGTGTTGTGATGAATATTATCTATTGCTGTAAGAATATCAAATAAACCGACACATGCTGCTAAGAGCTATGTGCCGGTTTGCGAGATCTGCGAAGATATGATGCTCTGCTATTTCTTGAAAAGCAGCTTGGGTGTCGAGGACATGCCCGTCATCTGAAACTCCATCGTGGAGTCATTAACGAGCTTGACGTCAGCAATCAACTTATTGTTGCTGTTACTTTCCATGACAAGGTACCCGCCATCCTGCCCGTACGCTCCTTTGACCGATTCGGTTTTCCCGTTTTTGGTGTAGGACCAGTTGTACTCACCCTCTTTGGTCAGCTTCAACTTGAAATCTACATTATTGGGGCCGAGGGCTTTCCACTCGCCCACCAGCTTCTCCACAGGAATGGTCGGGGCAGTGTCGGCAGCATTGGCGGGTGGTGGTGGAGTCTTGTCGTCGATTGGCTTGCTGCCCAACAGCTCGAGCATCTGCTTGGTCACCGCATCATTCGGTGTCAGCTTCGCCACCGTCTGGTACATTTTGATGGCCAGATCCTTCTTGTCCATCGTCAGATAGTGGTACGCCAGGACAAAGTAAGCATCTGCCGAGTCCTTGTGTTCACGGCAGTAAGCTTCCAGTTTGCGAAGCTGCGTGGTGTATTCATCGATACCTTCGTACAGATTATACATCGTGGTCCAGTCCCAACCGGGACCTACGCTGAGCACCGCATAGAGTGTAGCTGCGGCTGACTTATAGTCACCGAGAGCGAAGTGGCATAGTGCCTTGAACTCATGGAGAGCAGCATCCTTCGGCATCTGTTTGAGCGCTTCATTATCCTTGCTCAATGCTTCCTGGTATTGTTTGTTATGAAACAGCGTGCGAGCCTCATTAAAGAGTGACATGCCCTGCGTAGTAACTCCTGGTGGCAATGCATCCGTCGATGCTGCCTGATTGACAGCAGGCTGCTGACTCGTTTGAACATAAGACTGCTCAATAACGATAGGCTGGGAGTAGTCGTACCCACCTACTACAGCAGACTCGACATAATAGGGATTACTGTAACTTCCCAATCCATAAAGATAGCTGGCGGAATTCAGTGCCCAACTGGTGATGCCAAAAGCACCCCAGATGGGATATTGATTCCACCAGTTTCCGCACCAGTTCCCACAAGTATTCCACCCACACCAGCCGTGATGCCAGTCGTCGTGGTGGCCCCAGTAATCATTCATCGAATCTTGCCAGTTGTTTCTCCAGTCATTAATAGCGTCCTGTCGGTTGTCCTGCCTGTCGCCACGATTGTCCTGACGGTTATCTTGTCTATCCTCCCGGTTGCCCTGTCGGTTATCCTGCCTGTCACTTCGATTGTCCTGTCGATTATCCTGCCTGTCATCCCGTTTGTCCGTTCGGTTATCCTGTCTATCGCCGCGGTTGTCCTGCCTATCGCCACGATTGTCCTGTCGGTTATCTTGCCGGTCGTTGCGGTTGCCATTGCGATCCTTCATACGATCATTAATGTTGTTGTGGCGATCTGAAATGGACCCACCGCGATTGTTAAAGCGATCTCCAGGCCGATTGTCCAAGCCCGGTAGGGTACCCTGGCCCGGCCGATCACCGACTCCAGAACCTGGTCTATTGTTGCCAATTCCCGAACCAGGGCGATCACCCGCGCCGGGCCGGTTACCGATTCCAGCACCAATGCCTACGCCAATCCCGGCACCTATCCCTGCCCCAATGCCACCGCCCCTGTTGGGTAAGCTTGGCCTGGTAGTGGGCCGATTGGCGATTCCACCACCGCCAGCTCCAATGTTGGGGCGATTACCTGTGCCAATGTTCGGCCGGTTCCCGGTATCGATATTGGGTCGGTTTCCAGTACCTATATTAGGCCGATTGCCAGTTCCGATGTTTGGACGATTTCCTGCTCCAATATTCGGACGGTTGTTGATTCCACCACCAGGTCGACTGCCCATGTTGGGACGGTTGCTGACATTTGGCCGATTACCACCGCTGGGTCGTGATACTTGTGGCCGACTCATGGATGGGCCGGAAGGCCTTGAGATTCCTCCACCTGGTCTGCCGCCGGAAGGCCGAGACATGCCTCCACTCGGTCTGCTGCCTCCAAAACCACCACTGAAGCTGCGGCCTCCGCCACCGCCTCCTCTTCCTCCACCACCTCCACGGCCTCCGCCACCTCGGCCGCCTCGCTGCGCGCTCACCTCAAAGGTGAAGATCGTCAACGCTATCAAGGCCACTGCCGAAAGCCATGCTGTTGTTCGCTTGGAAAGTATCATGATTGAGTCTCAGATGAAGTAAATTACTGTTGTAAAAAATAGCCGTAGTGTGTGATTATGGTTTTGCTTCAGGAGGCTTCCGGACAATCGTGACGTTGACTGCAGGCATTACCTCATCACCTGCTATTCTGTCTCGGAAATAGATATCGATGCGACCGTTGCCAGCCTGGCGATATTCGGAAGTCATTGAGGTCGCTTCGCCTTCGCTGTTGGTCCCCTGGGATTTGACGATCCAGCCTTCCTCACTGTTTGTCCACAATGCCTCGGCATATCCACCCTGCGAATCATGCGTCCAGGATTTGATTTTCTGAGTTGCGGGATCCCAGGTGATGCGCTGAGTGCCCGAAAGTGACTTGATGCTATCGCCGGAGATTTCAAACTTCTGGATAAGCGATAACTTGTCTTCACTCCATTGGCAGTTCGTATGGATCCGGTAGTTGCCTCCTTCTTCCAGCCATTCACCTACGAGAAACTGCAACTCGCTCATCGTCTCACGAATCATGGCCGGGTTATCGTCGTCGATATCCTCGAGGTCACGGATGCTGGCAATCTGCCACTGGTTGCCTTGCCTGGAAAGCACTGCGGCAAATCGTGTTTTGCGAACCGGTTCCTGGGCTGATGGCTTCACTTCCGCCAGGCCATCATACATCGCAAGCGAATCACCAATCAAGCGAACGGTTTCATTCTCCACTTTGAGACGTGATTCTGGTTTAGCTTGAAAGATGTTACTGTAGTGTTCCTCAATGGCCGCACGGGTCTTGAGCACATTGCCATCACCATCTACAAGTTCACCATCTGCCAGGAAGAGTCCACCCACTGCCTTAGCATCATGTTTGTTGAACACTGCAGCAACAGAGTCCAGGAATGCCTGGACTTCTTTCGCTTTCTCTTCCTGAACAGAGGGGATGACTTTACCCGATGAACCGAGGCCATGATGAGCCTGTACCCCCAGATAGCTGGCCAGTGCGACCAACCCAGTGAGCAGCCCAATGCAGACTATCCCAAGTGGAGCAGTTGACTTTCTCATGGTGTATTCTCTTGACGATGTGAGACTGTACGATTCTATGTCTCATCTGAATCGAGCTAAACCGTCGTTTCTGCCAGTAGCCGCTGAGAGTAACATGGAATTGGATGATGTCAATAATCGGCGTAGTGTATTCAGACCGGTGGTTAATATTAACTATAAAACATTGGAAGTGCTGAAGAACGAAGCTCCTGTCTGGCATTCCGACAATAGAACTGCCAAGGTTACACGCGTTCTAGAAGTTGAGCTGTGCCTGCAGAAGGAACATCCACCCGGACATGCCGGCCTGGTAGGGCGTAATAATGTTCCCCACCGGACTGCTTTCGACCCGTCCGACCTCGCCACAGACGCGAAGTCCTCGATTCTCATAAGGATACCAGTTAAAGCCGCCACAGACTTCGTGCGAATCCCTGAACTGGCCAAACACACGTGATGTCCGCGTATAGAGTTCGACTTTCGGATGGAAGAAGTAGCCTGCCGAAGCTTCGAAGCCGTTGTCGTAGGTTGAATCGATAGGCAGTGCCCCATCGGTACGGAAGTTATTGAGCCAGCGGAAGAAGTACTGGCCATTCATGGCAAAGCCGTTGTGTTTATAACCAGCGTCGATAGCCCACATGGTGTAGTCGGCCAGCAGCACTGTTACTCCTGGTGCGAGAGCGCCTGTCGAGAAGAAGAGCACACCATCAGAGTTGTACAGTTGGATATTGTCAGGAGCCGAGGAACTGGCACCATCAGTGAATCGGTCTTCACGCGATCGTGTCAGGCAACTTCCCAAACGGATGACGGAGTTCTCGTGGTTCTCAAGATCATTGTAGGCAACTCCGTAACTTCCCCATGGCTCCCACCAGACTGTGCCCGAGTAGGCCATGTTGGCGTCTATCTTTGAAGCCCCGATCTGGAGCGTATTCAGTGAGTTCCCTATCATCACGTTGTAGAACAGGCCCTCGATAGGCTCACCCGAAGCCCAGACTCCCTGGGTAAACCCTGGCCGGAAGAAAGTATCTGCCATGCTGCGGTCCAGCCCGGTCAGCTCTTTGAATCCGCCCAGAAGAGATCGCGAGCCAGGTAAACCGTTATAGCCG
>CAYPJB010000195.1:0-8422 GCA_964410845.1 uncultured Bacteroidales bacterium
CCTGTATCACCACACTCTCAGCAGCCCAGGCTGCCGTAGCTGCCTGCTCGGCACTGCAAGGCAGCAAGGTGCGAGTGAAGTCGATTCAGGAGAGGTTGAAATCCATGTAGCTACTGTTTCCAGCGCCAGCCGGTGACATCCTTGCCCTCTTTCATCGGTATTAGTTTCTTGTCTTCGATGCGGTAGTTCACGACGATGGCACCTTGTCCACCAGAGAATGTAAGCATGTTCTCTTGAGTGGACCAGGTGCCTTTGAGCATCGAGACCGGTCCTGCCATTACATCGAAGGTCTTGTCTCCATGCAAGGTGAGGATAATCTTGTCCGCACCCGGGCCGAAGCCATAGCCATCCTGATCGATGTGATACTGCCCACCAACTGACGGCCCTTTCTTGCCACATCCACTGGCGAAGCAAAGTACAACTATAAAGAGAACTGAAGTGGTGCTCTTAAGACGAGTGTTGTAACGACATGACATGAGAATTCCCTCTGTGTTGGCAACGAAACTACCACGCAAGGGAATCGCTTGCAAATGAGATTCGGCGGAAGACCGGCACTCCTTCGTCTTGCCTGAAATCGAGTTTCGAGCAAGAATAGCAGCCGATTGATCGCCCATCGTTCATGGAAGAACGCATGACTGAATTGCCAATACTATCTTCGACTGCACATTCCGAGGGACCAAAGTCCGTGGCACTTTCATTAGTGCAAACGAAGTTGCGTCACGTTGCCCCGAAGCGGATCGCGATTATCAAACCCAGTGCAGTAGGAGACATAGCCCATGCATTGCCAGTAGCAACAGCACTCAGGCATAGATTTCCTCATGCAGAACTCACCTGGATTGTGAACAACAGCTACTCCAGTTTGCTGGAGAACCATCCTGATCTCGATGATCTGATACTCTACGACCGTCAGAAGATGAAGAAGGACTGGTTTGCAGGCATCGATTACCATGCCCGCTTCTTTCGTGCATTGCGGCGGCGTCATTTTGATCTGGTGATCGATCTGCAGGGATTACTCCGTAGTGCTATGATGGTCCAGGCTACTGGAGCTCGATGGAAGTTGGGGTTGGCTTCCGCTCGTGAAGGCGCTCGCTGGTTCTATAACATCGAACTTCCTGATGATTTGTGGAATATGCATGCAGTAGATCGATACTGGCTCGCAGCTGAAGCTTTGAGCTGTGAGAATCGCAAACAGTTCAAGTTCCCGCCACTGGATGCCGAGCGAAATCGCTGGTTGGCCAAGCTGGCGAGTCTGCCTCGGCCCTGGGTCATGATGAATCTCGGCACCCGCTGGGAAACCAAGCGATGGCCCGTTCAACACTTCGCCATTCTGGGCCAGCATGTAAACATGACGAGTGCAGGCAGCATCATCCTCGTGGGCGGCCCGGAGGAAGTGCCACTCGCAGGCGAATTCCTGCGTTACTGGTCCAGACAGGTTGCTTCCACAGTAGGACAAACTAAGCTTCGCGATCTGCTGGCACTCCTGAGTCTGGCCGACGCAGTCATATCGAATGACAGTGGGCCGCTTCACCTGGCAGTTGCCATGGGCAAGCCTGTCTTGTCTCCTTTCACCTGTACATCGGTTACGAGAACTGGGCCGTACGGTCAGCCGTCTGGAGCAATCTCCACGAATGTCCCCTGTGCTGCCAGTTATGTGAAAACCTGTAGTCATATGAGCTGTATGCTGGAGCTCACACCCGAGCGACTGCTTCCCGCACTTGATGGCTTGTTACGCTCATGGCAACGCTACACCGCTTGATCCTGGCCAGTGGTTCCTTCGGCCGACGTGAACTGCTCAAACACTCAGGCTACTCCTTCGACGTGTTGCCCAGCAACATTGACGAACATGATGGCACCGGCGTCACTGATCCTCGCCGTTACGTGGCGGAACTCGCCTGGCAGAAAGCAGCAGCAGTCAGTTCCACAGTACAGGCAACAGACAGCATGATTCTCACGGCTGACAGCACCGTCTGGCATCAGAATCAGATCATCGGCAAACCCGTTGATGAAACCGATGCTCGCCGTATTCTGGGCAGTTTAGCTGGCACGATCCACCATCTCTGGACGGGAGTTTGCTTGTGGCGTACCAGCGACGGCATGCAAGTCTGCTGGCAGGAACTCAGCGAACTCTATTTCAAAGCTCTCACCCCGGCCGAACTCGATCATCTCATCGCCACTAAAGTCTGGGAAGGTAAAGCAGGTGGTTACGGCATTGAATCGCATGGCGATCCGTACCTCACGGTTCGCACCGGCACCATCAGCAATGTGATTGGCTTACCCATGGAATCGCTGGCAGCGACGTTGAAGTGGTTCGCACCTGAACTGTTACCCAAGCCTGTTGCATAAGCTCTATCAGGGTAGGCAAGCAGTGAGTGCTCTACTAACATGCATACATGAAACGCAGTACAAGCATTACCAGTAAACTGGGTCAAATCCACCAAGGCGACTGCATTACAGGCATGCAGTCACTTCCAGCTGGTTCAGTCGATCTCGTTTTTGCCGATCCACCTTTTAACATCGGTTACGACTACGATGTTTACCATGATGCCAGGGAAGACGATCAGTATCTGAACTGGTCCCAGGAATGGATCAAGGAAGTTCACCGTGTCTTGAAACCGGACGGCACTTTCTGGCTCGCCATCGGAGATGAATATGCAGCCGAGCTGAAGCTTGCCAGTCAACGAGTCGGCTTCACCACTCGCAGCTGGGTGGTCTGGTACTACACCTTCGGTGTGAACTGCAAGAAGAAATTCAGCCGATCCCACGCTCATCTCTTTCATTTCGTCAAGGATCCCAGGCAGTTCACCTTCCGTTATGAAGAACTGGAGAACCGCATTCCATCTGCCAGGCAACTGGTGTACAACGATACGCGAGCCAATGCTACCGGTCGCTTACCTGATGACACCTGGATTCTTCGTCCCCAGGACTTGAACCAATCGTTCCAGCCTGACGAAAATACGTGGTACTTCCCGCGCGTTGCAGGTACGTTCAAGGAACGGGCGGGCTTTCACGGCTGTCAGATGCCGGAACAATTGCTGGCCCGCATTATCCGTTTCTGTTCGCATCCCAAAGAGATAGTGCTCGATCCCTTTGCAGGCAGCGCTTCGACCCTGGTCACAGCCAAAAAGCTTGACCGTCAGTTCATCGGCTTCGAACTTTCCAAGGATTATGCGAAGCAAGGCTCCAGACGACTTGAACAAACCAGGACAGGCGATCCACTGGAAGGTGCACAAGAGCCAACCATGAGCGCACCTGCAACACCAGTACAAACTGGCACTCAACGCCAGAAGCGAAAGAAGCCTGTCGCGTCTAAATTACTCTGGGACAACTAGAGGGAAGCACATGATGAATCGGCTACCTTCGCCAGGCTTCGATTCACAGGCTATTGTCCCGTGATGTGTCTCGACGAGGCTCTTGCAGATAGCCAGTCCCAAGCCATGCCCGCCCGTGTGACGATTACGTGATGCATCAACGCGGTAGAACCGTTCGAAAATGAGTGGCTGGGCTTCCAGTGGTATGCCTATTCCATTATCTGATACGACCATTGTCGCTTTCTTGTCCATCATCTCGACACTTACCTGAACATGTCCTTCATCATGGGTATGACGAAGGGCATTCTGTATCAGGTTGCTCAACACCATTCCAAGCAGCGTGGGATCGCCCATGATCATGACAGGCTGATCGGGCAGTCTGGCATCCAGCAGGATGTTCTTAGCCTTCGATAGATGCTGCTGGATGCTCGTTTGCACCACCGATCGCAAGTCGAGTGGAATAAAGTTTGCCTGCAGTTGACCAGCATCTGCCCTCGCCAGCATCAGCAGAGCATCAATCAGGGAACGCATCTTGCTTGAGCTTTGCAGACAATACGTGATAATCTCGCGAAACTCCTCTTCCTTCCGTGGACGGGAAAGGGCAAGTTCCAAGTTGGTATGCAGGATCGCGAGAGGTGTTCTCAGTTCGTGACCGGCATCCGCAGTAAAACGGGACTGCCTCTGAAAGGCAGCTTCCAAACGATCCAGACTGGCGTTCAGTGCCGTGGTCAGTTCCACTAACTCTGCGTCCAGATTGGTGGTATCGATTCTCTCAGCCAAATTGGTGGCAGAGATGTTTGAAGCTGTCGTAGAGATAATCTTGAGAGGCTCCATCATCTTCCCAGAGATGTACCAACTGCCAATCAAACCAACGACTAGGGCCAGGCTACCACTTCCAAGTACCTGATAGAGCAAGGTACGTAATTGAGAGACTTCCTGAATCTGCGAGACACCAGCCAGGATGATGCTACGTTCCGGTCCTCGAAAGATGACCTGTCGCTTGGCTACTGCGTCATAGAAAATGGGCTCCCGTGAATCGCCTAGTCTTTCATCCAGCGAAGCATAGCTGCGGTTAACCAGAGGATCATCCTGAGTCTTGAATACCGTGCCATCTTGCTTGAAAATGGTGTAGAAGATGGGGGGTCTTCCAGAATCTGCATCGGTGGTCGATCGCAAGCCTAATTCACGCTTGAGCCGTTCTGCTTCACGCATCGGGTTGTAGCGTCGGTCGGATTGATTCCGTTCGCCCGGTCTATCATTAGGCCGTTCACCTGGACTTTTTCCCTCGGTACGCCCCGGTGGCTGCCCCTTTACCTCGGGAGTTGTGCGTTTCTCATTCGTTTCGCGCGATCCTTCTCGCGCCCCTCTTGTTGAGCCTTCTTTACTGCTGAAAATGGCTCCATCTCGCATCGAACCACCAGGTGTGCCAAACGACGGCGCAAATGGAGTAGTTCGCAGCAGTTCGCGCAATGGAAATGGACGCAACGCTGCATCCAGGTATCGAACAGCGCCTTCCAGCCGGGTATCCATCTGAAGCCTGGCGGAACGCTCCACACTCCAGTACAGAATGCTCGCGAAGCCGATCATGACGAGCAGCATCATCCAGGCAAACCACCAGAGCAATCGCCAGCGGATTGATCTACGCATAGATCATGTACCCCAAACCACGTCGGGTCGTTATCAGATCCTTTCCCAGTTTTTTCCGGATGTTGGAAACATGCACATCCACCAGGTTCGACAAACTGTCTTCGGATTCGTCAAAGAGATGATCGTAAATCTCAGTGCGAGTAACGAGTTTACCAAGATTCAGAGCCAATAGCTCCACCAGTGAATATTCCAGTGCAGTCAGGTTAACGAGTTCACCATTCTGCGTGACAGTGCGGGACTGTGTATGAACGATGATGTTACCTATGGTGATGATGGGATTGGCCTGTCCCAGGGAACGTCGAATCAGTGCACGTACCCGTGCGAGCAATTCCTTGAGATCGAATGGCTTGATGAGGTAATCATCTGCTCCGGTATCAAGTCCTTGCACTCGGTCCTGCACAGCATCACGTGCAGTGAGGATGAGCACAGGTGTCTTCTTCGTTTTGCGGAGTTCCTGCAGGAGTTGCCAGCCAGTAAGCCCGGGCAGCATGAGGTCAAGCACGATTACATCGTAGTCCCAGGTGGTGGCCTTATAAAGCCCCTCGCGACCATCACTGGCTTCATCTACGGCATAGCTCTCTTCACGAAGAGCCTTCGATACGACTTGAAGCAATGCTGGTTCATCTTCGATAACGAGTAGCCGCATAAGTCACCTTGCTGTCGTCAGTCAGCTTACCATATCAACAGGAGATACACATTCCCCGGCACAGGAACCGGGGAACGGCACATGTATTATTCGCGTTCTTTATCGGGAGGTGGAGGACGGTCACCCCCACGACGCTGGCCTGGACCTTCCTTACCCTCGCCCGTACCATTCTTGCCTTCGCGAGGAGGCCCGCCAAAACCTCCTGGACCACCGCCGGGAGGGCCACCAGGACCACGATTGCGCATACTGTCCAATTGCTTGCGTTGTTCTTCCGTCAACAGTTTGTTCAGCTTCTCTTTGACATCTTTCTCAAGTGCATCCAACTGCTGATTCTGTTCATCACTCAGTTCCAGTTGCTGGCGCATCGGTGGAGGAATGAGTTTGCCAATTTCAAAGCCCATCATGCGACCGCCTCGCATGCCACCCGGTGGACCACCTTTTTCAATATCACCACCGCGTCGACCTTGTTCGAACCCACCTCGTTTGCCTGAAGGAGGCTGCTTCTCAGGTGGCTGAGCATAGCCCGTTGCCAAAACTATTGCTGCCGCTGCTGCTGCAGTCACTGCCATGAGTGCCATTGTCATACGTTTCATGTTGTCTCCTCAATGTTGTCTGCTGAGCCGAGGTGCTGAGCTAACGTTATCAAACTACTATGTACATCCTCAAGAATGCATGAAGATATCCATTACGACACAATTATCTGAACCAACTTCACCAGGATGACATCTGCAACGAGGATAAGCAACGTCGCTCGCACTACACCCTGCGTAGCAGCATTGCCCACGGCAATAGCTCCACCGCTTGCTCGTAACCCGGCATAGCAGCCAGCACAAGCAATGAGGTAACCGAAGATACCTGTTTTGGCGACGGAGAGCACCGTGTCGAGCAGTTTGAGGTAACGCAGGCTAGCCCGGGCGAATTCCATCCATGTCATGGATCCTGCAAAAGCCTCAGCGGTAAAACTCGAAGCGAGCGCCAGATAATCAACCAGGACAGTCAGCAAGGGTAGTGCCAGGATGCAACCGAGTACCCGTGGAGCAACGAGCCGGGGGATAATCCGCATGCCCAGCACCTGGGCAGCATCGAGCTGCTCACTTTCCTTGAGTGCAGCCAGTTCCGCAGCCAGCCCAGCACCCAATCGACCGGCTGCCACAAAGGCGACTGCAATTGGTCCAAATTCCCAGACCACTGTCAGAAGCAAGACCCGAGGCAAGGCTTCCACACTACCATAGGGAACGAGCAAGCCCCGCAATTGCAGCCAGGCAATGATTCCCATAGCCAACCCAGCTGCTGTAGCTAGTGGCAGCACGCCCAGCACCGCATTCGACCAGTGAGGCACCCAATGCTGAGGTCGCATCAACGTTCCAGGCAGATGCAAGGCTGTACGTGCGAAGAAAACAATCGCATGACCCAATGAAGCGAACATCAACTGTCTCAAAGAAAGCTTTCAACATTATACCTGAGTCCCCATGCCATTCTCTATTCAGTCGACTATTTCAATGATCTCCACAAATCCATATGGTAGTATCCGCACGTTAAACAGAGCGTTTGGAAAGCACATCATGTCATCGATCAATCGCAATCCGATCATCCTTGCCATCCTGATCATCACCATGGGTGTCGGCTGGCTTCTCACCGTGAAAAACGTCATCCCCGGGATCAACTGGGTCTGGACGCTGGCTCTTGCCGTGGTCGGTCTGCTCACTTTTGTGATGAACGGTGGATTGAACAAATACAGTATTGTGGTTGGATCGTTTTTTCTGGTTGCCAGTGTTATCTCAGTGTTTCGACAGAGTGGTACTCTTGAAACCAATGTCGAAGTGCCAATCCTCTTCATCCTCTTCGGCATACTGCTCTTGATCGCACAGCATCCAGCCATTCCTTTCCCTGCATGGTTCGTGGCGCCGAATCAGGATGAGAAAAAGCCATAACCCAGCTCTTTCGAGCCGGGTAATGGCAGTACGTTGCTGGGAGCTGTTGCGCTTATTTCTTATCGATCGATACAGACCATTCCCCATTCTGAATCCAAAAGACAGCAGCAGCCAGAGCAGCCCCCAGGAAGGGACCGACGATGTAGTAGCCGATGTGATCCAATGTGCCCTTTGCCTGCCAGTACTTGAAGCAGATTGGGCCGAAGCCAACAGCAGGGTTGAAGGCACCACCTGAGATCCCGCCCGCTACCACTGCTGCAACGAATACCGTGAAGCCAATCGCCAGTCCATAAAAAGAATTACCTTCTGTACCCTTGGCCGTTGCAGTATTAAGCACCACCAGGGCCAGGGCGAAGGTGAAAATACCTTCGACCAGAATCGCGACAAATGCAGTGGTGTCATTTCCCGGTGCCGGAGCAAAGGTTTTACCCGTGACAATGAAGGCGACATAAGAAGCCAGTAATGCACCACCCAACTGACTGATGACATACGGCACGAAGTCGATTGGGCTAAGCTTGCCCCGCAGCATCACCGCCAGGCTGACAGCTGGGTTGTAATGGCCGCCCGAGATATGGCCACCCATGTAGACCATGACCATCAGTATGCAGCCAATCGCAAGCTCAGCAAAAGGCAACTTGGCTGTTACCGCCAGACCGATCGTCAAGACGAGGAAAAAGGTACCGATCAATTCTGTGAGATACCGCTTCATGGGCATGATCCTAGTGTTCAAGGAAAGACCTCAGAGTTGTAACCCAAAAGGGTGGTAACTGCCAAGCCCGATTGGAGATCGAAAGATGGGCGGCTGGATGGCGATAGCCGACTGAGCCGAGCTTGGGTCTAATTCTCTCCTCACTTTTCCATCAAAAGCAAGGCCAGCCCATGAATTCGAG
>CAYPJB010000196.1:0-8416 GCA_964410845.1 uncultured Bacteroidales bacterium
CTTGCGGTACTGGATCCTAAGTCCAGCGCGTCTGCCAGTTCCGCCACTCGTGCTTGTGTTGATTGCTTAGTATAGAGTGACCGTTGACGAATGCCAGATGGTTCAGAGTAGATCAAAGATTAAAGAACTGGATTATTTGACCCTATTCAACCGACGCGGTCTACATCTAGTCTGGAAACAGGCTTTTTCCATATGGGCAGGCAACAAGCATGTCGGAAGAGATGGATCACATTCCATTCAGCGTATCTCGCAACTTGTCACATTCCCCATTTCTGGAGTACGACAATCAATATTGTACATTAGTTCAGTTTAAAGTGAACTAATGGATCTAAACGAACGTAAAACATCAGTTCTTCTTCGTATTGAACAAAGTTGATGAATAAATAGTAACGAAGTATGGTCTGAATTCGTACGGAAGAGATAGAGCACGATGCATAGCACGACGCTGATATCAACGATTGCTGCCGGGTTTACTGGGGCCTGGTTGTTAGGATTAATCACGCAACGGTTGGGGCTATCACCCATCGTGGGATATATCCTCGCGGGTGTGATCATTGGACCTCACACGCCAGGCTTTGTTGGTGATTTGCACGTTGCTCAGCAGCTTGCTGAGCTAGGTGTGATTCTGTTGATGTTTGGTGTCGGGCTCCATTTCCAGATGAAGGAACTGCTGGCCGTCAAATCCGTTGCCATTCCTGGGGCAGTGGGGCAAAGTCTGATTGCTACTCTCGTTGCCATGCTGATCTTTTCGTTATTTGGGTTTGATCTCAAAACAGGCATGGTGATTGGTATGGCTATGGCTGTGGCCAGCACTGTTGTGTTGATGCGTGTGTTGATGGATGCTGATGTCCTCAACTCGACGCAGGGGCATATCGCGGTTGGCTGGCTGATCGTCGAAGATATCTTTACTATTGTGCTGCTGGTGATCATTCCAATTATGGGGACTGATGCCGCAAAACCTGGCAGTGATGCAGGCATGTCAATTTGGATGCAGCTGGGCATGGCATTACTCAAGTTGTCAGCGCTGGTTGCGCTCTTGATGATTGTCGGTGTTCGCGTCATCCCTTGGGCACTGGTGCAAGTTGCACGGCTGCGCTCGCGTGAGTTATTCACACTGACGATTCTGGTCTTCTCGATTGCGATTGCAGCTGGGGCATATTTCTTTTTCGGCGCATCGATGGCGCTGGGGGCGTTTCTGGCTGGAATGGTAGTGGCACAGTCTCCTTTAAGTCATCAAGCTGCTGCAGATGCTCTTCCTATGCGTGATGCTTTTGCGGTGTTGTTCTTTGTTTCGGTCGGTATGATTTTTGATCCGAAGATTCTCATCGATCAACCGCTGTTATCGTTAGCAGGACTAGGGATCATTCTTATCATCAAGCCTCTGTCGGCACTACTTATCATTGCAGTTCTTGGGCATTCGCCACGAACAGCCTTGACAGTAGCTATCGGTCTGGCTCAGATTGGCGAGTTTTCATTTATCCTCTCTGATCTGGCGAAAACACATGGTTTGATGCCAGATACGGGCCACAATCTCCTGGTAGGCACAGCTATCATATCCATCGCACTGAATCCATTGCTGTTTCGTTCCTTACCGCAGATTGAAATATGGTTGAAATCCAAACCCATGCTGTGGAAAATGCTGAACAGTCGAGCTGAGAAGCGTGCCCTTGCGTCCAACCTGGCTGCGCAAAAGAATCTGACTGATGAGAAGGTGAAAGCCACTCGATTGGCCATCGTGGTGGGGTATGGTCCTGTGGGGAGATCAGTTCATCGATTGTTGCGGGATGCAGGACTGCAAACGGTGGTGATTGATCTGAACATGGACACGGTTGACTCCCTCAATCAATCGGGACAGTCCGCTATTTTTGGTGATGCTGCTCATGAAACGATCATGTCACAAGCGGGTATCAAAGATGCCTCTCATCTTGTGTTGACTTTGCCACATTCAACTGACCGTGCAGCCATTGTGGCACGGTGCAGGGAGATGAACCCAGCGTTACGCATTCTCGTCCGTGCCCGTTATCTTCGAGAACGTGAAGATCTCGAGCAAGCGGGTGCAACCGCTGCAGTATTTGAAGAAGTGGAAGCTGCGGTCGCTCTCGCTCGTCTGGTGCTTGCTGATACAGGAATGCACCGGGAGGCTGCTGATCGCAAGATCAATGACTTGCGACTGCATCTCATCATGGAGAATGTTTCCAACATACGCTCGCAACGGGTCCGTAGCATCATGGTTCCCTGGTCACGTGTACGATGGCTTACCCTTGCGATGGATCGGCACAAGGTGATGAACCAGGTGGCACAGGAACGCTTTTCACGATGGCCTGTAATAGACGCTACTACTGGTCAGCCTCTGGGTTATCTACTCACAAAGGATTTGATTGCAGATGCTGTGGATGCTGATTGGTCACGGCTGGTCAGGCCGCTCAAGCACATTCATCCGGATGATACGATTGACACTGCATTGTCACGCATGCAGGAAGAGGTTGCATCGGTCTATCTCGTTGCTGATAATGGCAAACCCGTTGGGATGATCACCCTGGAAGATATACTTGAACAAGTAGTTGGTCAGATAGAAGATGAATATCCGCATGAACCGGCCATTTCACTCATGTCAGCACTGACACGTGGGGCAGTTGTGTTAAAGGTCACATCCCCTTCGGGCACAGAAGTGATCAAGGAACTGGTGCAGGAAATACCTGAACATCAGTTGCCTGGCGATATCAGTCGAGAGAAATTGATTCAAATGATCTTGAAACGTGAAACGGAGTTATCAACTGATCTTGGCAACGGAGTTGCTATTCCTCATGCTCGTTGCCCTGGTTTATCAGCGCCGATTCTCGTGCTGGGCAGAAGTGTTGAAGGAATCATGTATTCGCCTTCAAGTAGTCTTTTAGTGCAACTCATCTTTTTGATCATTACCCCGGAAGAACAGCCCGACGTGCAGTTGCGTATCCTGAGTCAGTTAGCCAGTATCTGTCGAATGCAATCGAATCGTGATCTCTTGCTGAAAGCGGAATCACCTGCAGATATGTTTGCAGTCATGCAGAAGGTTACTCCTGGATGAGGGTAACTTTATTAAACAATAGTGAATGAAAAGGGTGGGAATCCCATTGCTGGATGGACTAAACGGGAGTTCAAGTATAATTGCAGCATGGTCCATCCATCACTCGAATCGCTGTACAAGGCAATGCCTGAACTCGGTCCAGTACCCGAGCATCGTGCTGTGCAGCCTCAGGAGATTCCAGAGCCTTACCAGTCATTACTAGTGCATGATCGTCACATGACAGTGGCGATGGAAGAGTATCACGACGATAAAGTGGAAGTAAAGGTCTTGCGTCGTCATCAGATAGGTGAAAGTTACATTCGGCAGATTCTGCTCATCACTCGCAAGACCAAGTTCGTGGTTCAGGGTGGGATAGTTCGAATAGATCTCTCGCAGTTCGATGAACATGTCAAAGCGAAAATTCTTGAAGAGAGGACGCCACTCGGGCATGTGCTTATTCAGAATGATGTATTACGGCGAATTGATGTCACAAGTTATGTGAAGATAGCGCCAGGTTTTGCCAGGCACTCGTGGCCAGGCTTTTCACCGGATGTAGACGTTTATGGTAGACTGGGGATTCTCTATTGCAATCATCAGCCCGCTATTGAGTTGTTTGAAGTGATTCCCGATTATCGGTAGTTCGGCTATTGGGATCGATGGTTTTGACACCATGATTAGCCGTGCAGATGTTTCGCCCAGCCAGCGGCGCCGATATATCCAGCTTTCTCAGCGAGTTCTGCATATTCAACCCTGGTCTGCTGTGCTGGAATAGCAAAGGCTAACTGATTGATGTGATGACGAATCTGGCTGAGGAAATGTGGCCCGCCTGCTACGCTCATACCGCCGCCGAACAGAATCATTTCCGGATCGATAGTGTGCATCATGCAAGTTGCACCCACAGCAAGGGCATACGCTGCATATTGAACAATCTCGAGTGCCAATGTATCGCCCTGCCCTGCTGCTGAGAACAGAGAGCGTGCATTGAGGCCATCCGTTTGTGAAAACTGCTTGAGCACAGAGGATTGGTGTTCCGGCATGTCCAGCTTCTCAGCCATGATCTTGCGAAGTGCCGTTTCGCTGGCGTAGGCCTCCAGGTGACCGGTTTGTCCGCAGCCACACATGCGACCATTCCAGGCCTGAACGATGATGTGTCCGACTTCGGCACCGTGGCTATGTTCGCCTTCAATAATCTTTCTGTCCCAGACGATGCCGCAGCCGATGCCGGTACCCAGTGTGAAGAGAACCAGACTTTTCGTGCCTCGTCCGGCTCCAATCCAGAACTCTCCGTAGGCAGCAGCGTTCGCGTCATTCTGGAACGCGGTAGGCTTTTGAAAAACTGACTGCACATGATCTCGAACCGGAACATTTCGCAGAGCAGTCATATTCACTGGATAGGTCAAGATGCCATTGGGGATATCCATCAGTCCCGGGGTGGCAACGCCGATGGCTTTAATCTGATTCAAGTCGATCGATGCTGCTTTCACTGCTAATCTGATGGATTGGCAGAGTTGCTTGAGAAAGTGGTCGTTGCCATGTTCGGACTCAGTTGCCACGATAGTCAACTCACCCAGCAGTTGACCAGCTTCCGTTACGACACCAGTTTTGATGGTTTGCCCACCTACGTCAGCACCTACGTAATACATGGAACACCTTATTACCAGGTTGAAATCAGAAGACGGTTCTGGGATAAGAACGAATCGCACTCAGCGCGTGTGAAAACACCAGCAGTTGTGCCTATGGCACGTACACAGGACGCACCAAGGGCACTGGCAATGGTAAGGCAGTGTTCTTCATTCAGCCCACGTAGCAATCCAATGATGTAACCAGCATCGAAAGCATCACCACTTCCGGAGCCATCGACATAGTCCATTCGGAAGATGCTTGCTTCCAGGCGATGTCGAGAGTTGACCAGCACCGAGCCAGCTTCACCTCGAGTGATTACTACAGTGGATGCACCCAGTTCATGGAATCGGAGAGCCTGTTGTTTTGGATCTTCGATTCCAAGAATGATGCTGGCTTCATCATTGTTCGGAAGAAACAGATCCACCAATGGGAGCACTTCCTGCAGACGGCTTAGATACTCTCCCGGACCAGGGATGCCTACATCGAGTACTGTAGTAACACCGAGTTGGCGGGCATGATGAAATAAGCGAACGAGACCGCTTTGGTCGAATGCGGGCATCAACAGGTAGCCACCAACATATAGGATCTTGCTGTGCGAGATGCTTTCCAGCGTAATATCATCTGTACGAAACTGGGCGTTTGCACCAAACGAATGTACAAACCGTCGATCTTCGTTTTTTACATTGATAATCAGCGTTTGACTGGTATCAGAGCCCGGGGTATGGAGGAGTTGACTGGTATCAACGCCATCATGTTCGAGGAGCTTGCTTACGATATTCCCGAAAATATCGTCTCCAATTCTACCAACAACCCTTGAGCTGACCCCCATCCTGGTAAGATCGACCGCTGTGTTGGCAGCACATCCACCACTGGTGAGTGACATGCCTTGTGTCAGGACTAATTCACCAGCCTTGGGCACATGCGTAATCGGAGAGCAGATATGATCTGCCACTACAATTCCAGCACAGAGAACGTCTACTGCTTTCATTGCCAGGCATTTCCCGGATGGTTGGATTTGTCCAATTGCACGACTGACAAGTTTTAGTCTTGCAACACTTCTTTAATGGCTCGTTTAGCTTTGAAACGCTGCTTTTCAGTCTCTTCGTCTTCTACCACAACACTGGAAGCAATAGCAACGTGAAACTCACTGAGCATTGGAATAGCCATGGCGGCAATTGCAAAACCAAATGCGCCGACTACCACCAGGAAGGGCCAGAGTGCATCGCCTGCACCTTGCGTCCGCACATTGCCGACCAGGACATTTGTTATGGAATAAAAGAGACCTAGAGGGCAAAGAATCGAGGCCAGGAATAAAGCTGAACTGGGTCGATCACCACTGAGGACGATCCAGAGTCCGCCGATGCCGATGATGAGGAAGAATGCGAAATTGGTGATCTGCACTTCAAACTGCCCACCGATCTGAATCAGATAGATGCATAGAAACGTGCAGACAAAGATAAAGAAAACAGTACCCAGGCTCATGCCAATAGATAGCCTGGTATTCACACGACTGAGCGCAATGTGAATGCCGATGATGATGATGAAAAAGAGAAGTACTACTGTGACTAACATGATAAAGATGAAGGTTTCAAGCGGTATATACTGCATCCATGCCAGCCAACACATGAATAAGAGCGGTGGGATAATCATCTCCTTGGCGTTATAGAGGATACCCCCTACCTTGCCGGAGACAAACTCCCAGGGTGTCAATTCGGTGACTAGTAACAATTCAAGAGCACCCAGGTCCCGTTCTGAAGTGATGGATGTTACCGCTTGAGCATTGACGAGAATGAAGCTCAGTACCATCATCGGTACCAGGGCAAAGGCTATCTGAAATCGATTAACTTCTTCAGGTAATCGGAAGGAGCCGTCGAAGCGTCGCAAAGAGTTGATAGCTGACCAGATAAGTAATCCAATGACTACCAGAAAAAGAGCTTTGATGACCATTGGCTTGCGGCCGTAAGCGCGAGTAGCTATCTCCCGCCACATAATGGGGTTCTTCCAAACCTCTCGCAGTGTTCCAGGGGCGGCATGCCGATTCCGGCCCGACTCCAGTTCTTTTTGAGATTCCTCTTCGCCATCTTCAGCACCACGCATACGCTCATTGCTTGGGTTCCAAACCCTCAACATGGCAATGCCGAAGAGATTGAGAGCAATCGTAATTCCAAGCATGGTGAAGAAAAAGGGCAGACTCATCAGGCCGAGTCTGTTATCCATCGAGGGAGACAGGGTGCGCACCAATACTCGGTAAGGATTCAGGCATTCACGCACTTGAGTGATAGTTGCTTCGTACTGCGGAAAAGTTGTGGAAATGAACCCTAGACCTTCAACCAACACAAGATACATCACGAGTGCGAGAACCGTCACGGCCAGCGTTTGAAAGGTGCGATCACGCCAAAGTGCTACCAGGCAACCAAGCGACCCAGCCGCCAGGGCTGAGCCAAAAAGAATAAGGAATGCATCAATGACTTGTATGAATGTAGTTCCACCCAGTAGTACGCTGGCCCCCAGTACCGGAAGTGCTGCGAATAGCAGAATGCTGATTTGCATCAGACTGCCAAGCAGTTTGCCTAGTACTAGTTCGTAGTTGTAAAGATCGGTCATCAGCAGCAGTACAAATGTACGCCGATCTTTCTCTTGTGAGACAGTAGATGCTGCGAGCAGAGAGGAGAAAAAGATGACGAGCGTTAATTGCAGAAAGCACAGAAGTTGAAAGAAGAGGACGCCAAAGTGGGAGAAATCACCCAGGGTAACGGTGCGACCCCAACCGTAGAGTGTCTGCCAAAAGGTAACTCCTGTAACAAGCAGGAGTCCCAGATACAGGCTGCGTAAGAGGTAGTGCCGCGAGTGACGAGGTACTGTCAGAGCTTCGCGATTGAATATCGGGCCTAGCATGAACGATCCAAATCCCTTTCAAGAAGCTCTGCCTTGCAGACAACTGACATCACCTAGATAAAGTATGAATCCTACCGGTTTGCAGGTAGAAGCGATGTGTTGCCAGGAAGTAGAAAGTAACCGTCAAGAGGGCGTTTATTACGAGTCCGACCCAGAAATAGTGAGCATATTCCAGGCTTACAAGTGAATCGGAACTCAAGCCGGAGAAAGATGGGTTCGACATCAAGCTGAGCACCATGGGCGGCGTCATGCCATAAAGAAACTTGATGATCTCGCCCGTTTCGCTGGAAGCGGTGAACATCAGCACCATGCCGATGAAAAGCCAGTGGGCTCCCAGCCAGATGATCAGCCAGAAGAGTGTGGCCAATAATGAACGAGTCGTCGTCTTGGCACCAGAACTGAAGAATATGCCTAGTGCTGCGGCAAAAGCGGCATAGATCAGGTATGCCAGCGCGAGGAAGAGTATCGACAGGAACGATATACCACCTGTAATAAAGCAGGTGATCCAGATAATCAAAATAAGGAACAAGGATGAACCCATGCTGAAGGTGCAGCCTGCCCATTTACCAAACAGGATATCGTGATCTGTCAGAACAGTGGATAGCAGCGTTTCCATTGTTTGCTTGTCCCGTTCCATGCAGACAATGTTGGCAGCCCTGATGCCAACACCCAGAATCATCAGGCAAAGGCACGTCGTGCCAGCGATACGGCAATAGATATTGGTCGAAACTTTCAGTTCATTCCATGCAAAGTAGCCATGGTTGTAATGCACAAAGAAAACAATCACTAGCGGAAGAAGGAAGGCTGCCCAGGCAATGCTTTTGATAAGCCTTGATCGCCAGGTTCGTCTGGATA
>CAYPJB010000197.1:0-8410 GCA_964410845.1 uncultured Bacteroidales bacterium
ATGCGCTTGGTCTGTTTCACTTTCTGGTCTGCGATGATCTTGTCGCGCTCTGCCAGTTCGAGGTTACGCCTTGATTCGAGACTTCCCTGCTGGTTCTCGTACAGGCGCTTGACGCGCTCGTAGTTGGCAATGGCAGTGTCGTACACACTTCTGTTTTCGATCTCCAGCAGTTGGGAGTTCTCCAGGTTGGCCTGTTCGATGCGGACGAACCCCTCCCGCACAGATATTTGCAGATCGCGAGAGCTTTCGATGTTGCGGATTCGGGATTCGATCTCCTGCACACGATTTTCCGCAGCACGCAGACGATCGAGAATGGCCTGCTCCTCTTCCAGCAATCGGCGTTCGAGGCTTGGATCGTTGTCCACCATTTCAACAATCCGCTGTCCTGCTTTGACCCGCTGTCCTTCCACCACGTGCCACTTTTTGACTCGTCCTTCGATCGGCGAGACGAGGAACTGGGCACGTTCGACCTGGTTGAAAGCAATGGCAGCTCCCATGCCATGCACGGTTTGTGTCCAGGGAACAAACAGGAGTACCATCGGAAGCAGGCAGATGCTCAGCAGGACATACCGGGACCACTTTCTGGTCCTGGATGGTGTCTCGGCCAGCTTCGAAGCCTGCATGCTTTCCTTGCTGAACATTTCGGGATGTTCGACGAGATGTGCCATGATCATGCCTCCTTCCGAGTTCGAGTGTCCCCTTCCGGGAGAAGAATGGCCTTGTCACACAGTGATGCCAGTTCAGAGGAATGTGTTGTCACAACCAGCGTCCATGGTGCCTGCCGATTCAGAATGACAGGCAGCACGATACGACGTGAGGTCTCATCAAGATCATCCAGCAATTCATCGATGATGAGCAATTGAGGTTTGTTGAGAATCGCACGTGCTATCACCAGTCGTTTGGCCTGTCCCAGGGAGAATGGTCGGCCCCCGGTCCGCAGTTCTGTTTGCAATCCCTGGGGTAATGCCAGAACATCATTCAGCAAATCCACCGAAGCCAGCGTGTCGCGAACCTCTTCCACTGAAATATCACGTCCCATCCGCAGGTTTTCCAAAACGGTGCCTGCAAATATCTCGACCCCTCCCACCAGAGCTGCCTTTTCACGGTAATCTTCCAGTTTCAGGTCGCGCAGGTCCATCGAATTGATTTCGATGTGTCCGTAGTCTGCTTCGCGAAGCCCGAACAGCAACTCGACCAGTGTCGTTTTGCCTGAACCGTTCAACCCCACCAAAGCAACACGCTGTCCTGGTTCGATGTGTTCACTGAAGTGATCAAAGACCATCTTGCCAGCTTGAGGGTAACGGAAACACACATCATGGAAGGAAATGCTTGCTCCATACTGACTTTCCGGAAGTGCCACGCCCGTGTCTCGCTCCAATGGCAACTCCATCAGAAGTCCCAGCTTATCGAGAGCTGCCACGAGATCGTAATAGCTTTCCAGTTGTTTACCGAGCTTCGTAAAAGATGCGACCACCATGCTGACGACAATTTCTGCCGCCACCAGTTGTCCCAGCGAGAGTTGTTGTTGGATTACCAGGTACCCACCGACAGCCAGTAGGATGCCGTTCGCGGCAGCCTGCAAGCCCAGTGCAAACGCAACCTGCCGCTTGACGACATTGAAATGTGCCTGGCGTGATCTCAGGTAGTGAGATGTCAGTGCGTCTGCCTGGTTGAAAGCCAGCTTGGTGCCACCACCCAGCTTGAACGCCAGTGGATGACGGGCAATTTCTTCCATCCAGCTCGCTACTGCATACTTGGCCCATGATTCCGCAATCGCCCGGCGGATTGCTCCAATACCGAGGATGAAAATGACAACCATACCGCTAATCAGAAACAGGTCGAATCCCAAAAGATACTGGTGATAGAAGCCAAGCAGCACCATGCCAATGATCACTTGCAGCATGATGGTGATCCCGTCAATCAGCAGCGTCGAAGCTGCTTTCTGAACAGTGAGCACATCAAAGAACCGATTGACAAGTTCAGGGCCGTGAGCTTCATCGAAGGCGGTAACATCCACGCGAGGCAACCGGTGTGCGAGGTCCGCCACCACCCGGACAAAAACGCGCTGTTGGATGAATTCGACAACGACCATCTGTAACAGACGCAGAACAGCTGCCAGTCCCAGGGCAATCATCAATCCGATGACGAGCACGAGCAGTTGCTGTGTGAGTGATGCCATCGCAGTGGTGTTGACCACCAGCATCACCACAATCGGTGTGGCCAGGCTCAGAATGCCGATACCCATCGCATACAGGAAGACCAGCCAGACATCCGCTTTTTCGTAGCGGGCCAGACTCCAGAGCCTGGTCAGAGGAGAACCATGGTGTTCGTTGTGTCTGGCAATGGAATGGTCATGTCCGTGGTTAGAGGGAGATGTTGGAACGGTCTGCATATTCACCTGGCATCAGAAGAGAAATGGTCAGACGCTGTGGGCGACAGCGCCTGACCATCTTACCCTATCGAAAACTTCCAAGCCCCTGCAAGGAAGACTGTGGCCTAGTGGACTGTCAGCGTTCGGGGATGTCGCTGTCGATCCAACTCTCGTCGGATGGCTTGGCCGAGGCGTATGCTGGCAACTTCCACTGCCTGTTCCGGATCTACATCGTCTTGTTCGATGAACAGTGCCCCATGTGGATGCAGTTGCACGTGGATTTTGCACCGGATATCCACTCCCCCCTTGGGGCCATTCTGATCCACCAGATGCACTGCAACGTGTTTTACCTTATCGCCAAAACGACCCAAGGCAAAACGGAGCCGTCGGTCGATATGGTCCCTCAGCAACTGCGTATCCTTCACACCCTGACTCAGGTGAATGTCGATCGGCATGACATGCCTCCTGCTGGAGTGAGCTGCTTCCAGAGAAGTGATAGATCCAACTCCTGGGTAACCCCCGGGATGTCCATCACCGAAGCAACTGTTAATTAATCATAGACGTTGCCAACAGTGAGACAAATAGATACATCATGAACATGCATAGATATAATCAATACAATTCAGGGTGCGTATGTTTGATCTGAATCTGCATCACCTGCGATACTTCTGGATGATAGCCAAGGAAGGCAGTGTGCAGGCTGCGAGTAAGTTGTTGGATCTGGCGCAGCCGACGCTGAGTATGCAGATACGCACGCTCGAGCGCTCGTTGGGTATTAAGCTCTTTGCCAAGTCAGGTCGAAATCTCATTCTCACTGATGTTGGCCGCATGGTCTTTCGCTATGCAGATGAGATATTCGCTCTCACCAAGGAGTTGCGGCAGGCATTGCAAGGTCAGCCTGCGGGTCGGCCTCTGGTATTCCTGGTAGGCATCAGTGATGCACTATCCAAACTGGTCGTCGAGCGCATGCTCGAACCTGCCTGGAACCAGCCTGAATCCATCCGCATGGTCTGCCTGGAAAGCACGCCACCGGAATTGATGAGCAAACTGGCCATCCACGAACTCGATGTCGTGCTGAGTGATGCACCTGCTCCGTCCAACGTTCGTGTTCATGCCTACAGTCACTTGCTGGGTACCAGTCGCGTGGCCATCTTTGGTGCTAGTGACCTGGTTCGCAAATACCGCAACGACTTTCCCCGTTCTCTCCAGGGCGCACCGTTTCTCCTGCCTACACTGGAGTCTGCAGTCAGACGTCAGTTCGATACCTGGCTGGAACAGCAGCAACTGAATCTGGATATCCGTGGTGAAATTGAGGACAGCGCCCTCATGAAGGTCATGGGTAAACAAGGGATTGGGCTATTCCTGGCCCCCACCGTCGTGGCCGACGAAGTGATAGCGCAGTATCACGTCAAGCAGTTGGGGATCGTTCCCGATTTACTGGAATCGTTCTATGCCATCTCGGTCGAACGACGCTTGAAGCATCCCTGTGTGGTAGCGATCGCTGAGACTGCCCGAGGTAAGTTATTTGGAAAGAATGGAACGACATAAGACGAGTTACATCACATCAACTGGCAGCTAACCCGAGGTGCTGCCAGCTACTCAATTTCCCGAAATCTACGAAATCTCCTGCACCTTCATTTCGGCATCAGGCACAGCCTTACTCTTCGGATCGAACCAATCCTTCTGGAAAACGATGCGCTTGGGCTGGAACTCGCTTGCCTTATCGCCTCGCATCGCCCGGTTGGCAGTGAGAGCAACGATGGCGTCGGCCATGGCCACCACGCCTTCGCAGCGGGGGTGGGGGCGTTCTTCCTTTTTCACGTTCTTGTCTTCCCACATCTTGACGCAGTAGGCGAAGTGTTCCATTTCTTCACGGTAACCTCGCGAGACCGGGCCATCGCCTCCCATCGCCGACTTGCCCTTGGCTGTCGCTGCCTCCCACGTGGAAGCAGCAGCGGTTGCTGGTGCGCCTGCACCTGCTGTGCTAGTGGTGATTGCAGCACCTTTGCCGCCACTGCCATAGAGCATGACCGTTTCTTCCTTCTCAACGATCATGGTGCCACGGGTACCCATCACGCATTCGCCCCAGGGTTCGTAGCTGTTGGTGTTGATGGAACTGTACGTCACGATGACCTTGTCATCCTTGTCGCCAACCACGCCCTTGGTGTAGTCCTTCCAGTAGTTCTTGCCGGGGAACTCGAAGGTGCAGTAGACATGATCTTCTGCATCGCGATCATCCCGATAGAAATACTTGCCACCGATGGCAGTAACAGCGAGAGGCTTGACCTTGCCCAGGAAGATGCTGCACGCATCCAATTGATGGCTACCTAGTTCCGCCATCAACCCTCCGCCGGTGCGATCGTAGAGCCGCCAGCGGCACAATTCTTCCAGGCTCTGGTAGCCCAGCGAACGAACCTTGGCTTCGAGTTCGAGTCGATCATCGGCAGGAATGTCAGGTCGCCAGCCATCTCGCAATGCTGGTATCTTGATGCCGGTCGGCTTGCCAGTGCGATGATCGACGATCTCTTCCATCAACTGCACGCCATTCTTGTCCAGCTTGGGCAGGGCATTGTTCCGATGCCAGAAGGCGCGAATGTGTTTGATATCGCCGATCTCGCCAGCATTGAGCACTTCGACTGCGTGGGCATAGAGCATGCTGTAGTGACGCTGGTGACCAATCGACAGGCAGCGATCGGTTTCTTCAGCTACCCGAATCATCTCTTTGCATTGAGCGATGTTCCATGCCATCAGTTTTTCGCAGAGAACGTGTTTGCCTTTCTTCATGGCCTCGATGGCCACCGGGGCATGCAAGTGCAATGGCAACGCAATGACGACAATCTTGATCTCAGGATTGTCGAGAAGTTCCTTATAGTTGTTGTAGACCTTGATGTTGTTGGCCTTCGATCCGTACACGCGGTTAAAGCCCTTGCGAGGTCCGGCCCGTTCACCTTCGAAGATACGACGACGGTTGTAAGGGCGAATATCTGCAACACCGATGAACTCGAGAAAGTCGGGGTTATGTTCACCGACGAGAACCCCACCTTCATCACCGGAGCCAATCAGCCCCGCCTTCACAGCTCCACCTTCGAGCTTCTTATAGCCGAAGTAAGCCGCAGCCCCGATGGGTACTGCACCACCAGCAGCCACCATGCCCTTCATGAACTGCCGGCGGTTCTGCTGCTTCTCGTTGGCTTCGTACTGCGAGCCGACAACGCCCTGGAAGTTCTTCTTGCCGATCTCGCGTTCTGCGGGGGTGAGGTCAATGGCCATGACACGTATCCTTCAACGACTAGCTTGTGTTCTGGAATCTCACGCTGGTGAGGCACGCACAGCGTGCCCTACACATCAACTTCAACGTATTTGGGTTTGGCCCAGAAGTACGAGAAAGGGGGGACAAGGCTCAGCAGTCCATCGATGCCGAACCATCTGCCCGAGGAGGTAGTGGCAAGGACGAGGAGTGCCAGTGCTTCGATCAGGTTTTTGTTCACAAAGAGGTACTTGCCTTCTGCCAATGGATTCTCGGGCAGATTGGGAAGTGGAGGCAGCGACAGGTAGAAGAGGAGCAGCAGGCAGGCACCACCGAGGGCCGAGAGCCTGGTAAAGCAACCTAAGAGTAACCCCAGACCACACAGTGTCAGCCCCCAGGCTACCATTCGATCAGCGAGGTCAAGCATCCTGGTGTCTTCTACTTTCAGCGGTGGAGCGACGTTTTTCTTCGCAACTCCGTAGAGCTTCTTGCTCAACTCCGGATCACGCTGCATATCGCTGAAGAACTGCTCAGGATTCCTGGTGAGTGCCTCCCATTTCTGTCCCTCAAACTGCTTCGCATCTCGAACGGCTTGCACCAGTTCGGCAACTGCCTGATTGTCAGGACCATAGCCTTGCACCTGTGCTGCAGCGACAAGACGCTTCTGATACTTGTCGTAATCGCCTTTGAGCTGTTCCGGAGTCAGGAGCTTGTCCAGTTCCTTGCTGAATGCCAGTTGCAGGTCGTCGAGGTCTTTCTGCAGCTCATTTCGCAGCTTGGCCACTTCAACCCGCAGCGTGGTCATTTTCGCTTTGCTGACATCTTTCTCGAAACGCAGGTTCCAGGCATCGACACGGTCGTGATATTCCTGAAGTTTCTTGCGATACTCTTCGATTCGGGCCTTGGTCGTCATGATGGGATTGGTCGTGGCGAAGGAATACTCGCGGGTCATTTCCTTGCTGCCGGTATCGAACCATTCCTGCAACTTCTGGAGATGCTGCTTCTGCAGTGCATCAGCCTGTTGCTGTTGTTGAACGGTGAGATCATAATGTCGGATGTAGCGTACGACATAGTCCTGCCATTGCTGCTCCAGTGACTTGGGCAACTTGCCCGGTTCGTGTTCGATTAGTGCGAGCAACTGCTGATCGGGATCACCTGCCATGCCACGAAAGAAAGGCGCCAGCGGTCCTTGCGATTGCTGCAGGTAGCCTCGACTGGAAAAGGGTTTGCCGGTGCCGGTGGGGCCTGTGGAGAACGTCTCGAGCTTGGTAACCCCTTCCACAAAGAGGTGCCAGCCAATGGCTAGTCGCAAGACAATCAGGAAAACGCGATGGAGCCGCGATGGCGGGGTATAGGGAATGATCTTCTTCATCGTTCTACATACAAGTGGTGGGACACTATCTACAGTACCAGCCTACTATTCGCTTGGGTAGCATTCTTTGGATGAAAGTGGTGAAGAGTCGGCTAGGATGGCATAGCCCGAGTAGATGCTCGCAAAAAAGAAACAGTTAGTGTTCTTCGATGAACCTCAACTGATCGAATTTCCTTCGT
Organism: uncultured Bacteroidales bacterium; assembly: GCA_964410845.1. GTDB lineage: Bacteria > Planctomycetota > Planctomycetia > Gemmatales > HRBIN36 > JAEUIE01. The sequence goes on from CAYPJB010000197.1 coordinate 7,170, forward strand.
TCATGAACGATGCGTAAAATATGCAATTCATTAACACTGGGAAGACGAAATACGATAAAGTGTCGCGGATGATGTACAGCTGCAGATCGTTTTGCGAGGCTTTTCCTGCTGTGTTTGAGGTGATAAAAATAGACACCGTTACATAGATCACTCCTTGAGGACGTTCCAGGTCGCTTGGCATCTTCAGCCAAATCCTGAAACGCTTGCACGATCAACGAACTATATCGTTCACTTGCTTTGGTTCCAAACCGGTTCTGCGAATATTTCAATGCAGCAAGAAAATCGTTCGCTGCAGTGTCTGTGACCAGAACAGTACGCATAACGGTTAACTGCTAATCTTAGTCTTAAGTACTTTTTTCAGTACGCGTTTTCCAAATGCCTTGATCTCATCAGGTGACTTAAGCGTTACACCTCTACCTGCATCAGCATCATCAATTCCCTTATGGATCATTTCCGTCAGTGTTTGTCTCTGCTTATGTTGTTTCTGCAACAAGGTTAGCCCTGCCTGCAACACTTCATTTTCATCGCGATAGCGTCCAGCCTTGATCTCAGCAGAAATGAATCGCAGTTGCTTCGCAGTAACGTCGAATAGCTTGACTGGCATGGACATCCCTCACTTATTTTCTTCCTCTCAATAATGATACTCTACTGCAGTTGTTCACTCCAGTACGATTCAATGAACCAAGCTAGTCTTTGGTGAATGCCTCATGGACAGTCACTGTCCATGAGGCTGAAATCGAAGTCCAGATTTGAGATTGAAAGCTTAATCTTATCTTGAACTTACCACTCTGGCATAAGCCGGGATGCCAGGTTGTTTCAGAGTCCTAGTCCCCCTGCAGAGGCACCTGCTTGACGAACAACAGCGTCTTGTTCGTGTGAGGTAAGCCACGCACCAGGTGGGTGTCGATCTCGTAGTCGCCGGAGAGTTCAAAAACCCGCCAGCCTTCTTCGTACTTGCCGGTCTCTTTCAGCCAGACCATCGCTTCTTCCGGCTGTTTGAAAGCAAGGCCGCCTGCATAGTAGGCATTGCCTGGCATTGGCCCGAGCTTCACCACTTGTTTTCCTGCTTGAATAGCCTTGATGTCATCGGGGTGAGCGACGGTATAAAGCGGCGCCTGCACCTCGGCACGGATGGTCGGAATCTTGTACTTCTCGAACCACTGGTAAATACCAAACCCACAAACGCCAGCCATCACCAAGGTCAACATCCAGCGGAGTGCCGTCTTCATGGAATATCCCCC
>CAYPJB010000198.1:0-8396 GCA_964410845.1 uncultured Bacteroidales bacterium
TCCCGTACCAGTTCCACCCGTGGTGCTTCCACCATATAAAACGTGGACAAGATAAGAAAGATAAATGAATACATCGAGTCAGTCCTGGTTATGGTCTTCCATTATCATACTCATGCCACCAGCTGAAGGTGGCCATTTCATTCAAATTCGTCTTCCCTGAGAATTGGATTCTGGTATCAACAGAACCTGAATTTGAGTGAAGGATTTACGGTGAGAATGAAAAGTCTGTTCCTCTGGTCGATTTGCTTGCTCCTGCATGGCTGCGCCAACATGGAACACGCCGACAGTTCAAGGCTCAATGAGCAGGGTGTGGCTCACCTACAGAATCGTGAGTTCGATAAAGCCCATGCCAAGTTCTCAGCAGCACTCAAACAGGATCCCCAGAATGCTGACACTCTCTACAATCTTGCCAGCACCTATCAGCGTAATAACCAGCCACGAGAAGCGGAAAGATACTACCGGCTGGCATTGCAGGCCAACCCCAACCATGCTGCATGTCGGCACAATTACTACGTGCTGCTGATGGAAGAAAACCGCAATACTGAAGCCAAGGAAGACGCTGACCGCTGGCTAGCTCAGCAACCTAAATCAGCTGACGCCCTCACGCAAGTTGCCTGGCTCACCAGACTGCAGGGCGATTTACCGGCTGCCCAAAAGCAGTTAGAGCAAGCTCTGGCTATTGAACCCAAAAACACGGATGCCCTTCTGGAGATGGGCAAGCTCTATCAGGACCTGCACATGCCTCAACGGGCCAAGGGACTGTACGCCAGAGTTCTCGAAGTCGATCCACACAATCAGGATGCTGCGAAGTTGATGAAAGGTATTGGAGCCCCTGCGTCAGCCGGTGGGGCTACCAAGTAGGGTAGTGTGGTTGTAACCCGCTCTTGAACTTCCCCGCCATCCCCGTTTAATATAAGTGTACACGCGTGGGCGTGAACATCTGAGGTAAGGTAATGGCTAAGGAAGAAGGTATCGAAGTGAATGGTAAAGTGCGTGAAGCACTTGCCAACACGCAGTTCCGGGTGGAACTGGAAAACGGTCAGTTGGTGACTGCCCACGTCTCAGGCCGTATGCGTAAGAACTTCATTCGCATCATCCCCGGCGATGCTGTGACAGTGGAACTCTCTCCATACGATTTGGGCAAAGGCCGCATCACTTACCGTGCTCGCTAAGTCGAGCACCGAACGAACAGAAAAGCCAGCCAGTGAGACGTTCTCACTGGCTGGCTTGGTTTATTACTCCGCTGCCTTGCGGCTGAAGTGAGCTTGATGCAATTGCTTCACATCAGACTGCCCCAGCTTCATGGCTGCGATGTCGATTACGATCTTGTGAATCGTGCCCGTGAACTTATTATTGCCTTGCGGGTAGTCACTGGTGACGGGGGTTTCTCCATCAAGGCCTACATCCGCACCTTCATCTGCAGAGAAGACGAAACCTTGGGTTCGGTCGATTCGGCCTTCGGCAAACTTCTCGCCGTTCACGAAAATGATGCCTGATCCACCCTTCCCGAGACCGCCACCATCATAGGTGAAATCAAATTTCAGCTTCACTTTGCCAGCAGGCAGCTTCCTGGCTGAAGCTATCTTGGACGAACTCATTCCCAGGTAGTTGTAAGTGAACATCGGCTGATTGTCTTTGAGGTACAAGCTCCATCCACCAAACCGGCCTGCCTGGGCAATGAGAACGCCGTTAGCACCGTCAACTGGTACTTCGATATCAGCAGTGATGCTGTACGAACGGTTCTTCATGTTGATGAAAACATTTTCGGTCATGCCGGTCATGCCTTCGTAGACTGTCAGCGAGGTGCGGCCTTGCATCAGGTCAGGTCGACCCACGAGACTGGCATTCGTTCGCTCCAAGGTCCGATCATCCAGGGGTAGCACTTGATATTTGACTGCTTCCTGAAGGAAGAGTTCTTGCAGTTCCTTGAGCTTGGTTGGCTCCTTGGCCGCCAGGTCATTCTTTGAACTGAAATCCTGATCGACGTGGTAAAGTTCCCAGATGTCTTGCTCAAGTGGTCGACGAGGTTTGCCTTCCCAGGCAGCACGGTGAATGGTATGCGCCAGCCAGCCATCATGATAGATGCCTCGGTTGCCGAAGATCTCGAAGTACTGGGTCTTGCGACGATCTTTAGCGGAGCTGTCGTTGAATGAATAAAGCATGCTGGTGCCTTCGATGGGCATTTGCGGGGTACCGTTGACTGACTTAGGTTCCGGCAATCCTGCTGCTTCCAGAATGGTGGGGGCAATGTCAATGACATGATGCCATTGTGATCGCAATTCGCCCTTGGCCTTGATGCCTTGAGGCCAATGAACCACCAATGGATTACGACAACCACCGTAGGTACCCGCCACCTGCTTGGTCCACGCAAACGGTGCATCGCCAGCAACGGCCCAACCAGCGGCATAGTGGCCGTACGATTCAGGCCCGCCCAGGTCATCATAATGTTTGAGAATATCTTCAACGGTTTCAGGAACGCCGTTGAAATAGGTCATTTCATTGAAGAGTCCGTTCATAGTCCCTTCCGCACTGGCTCCGTTGTCGCCCACCATGTAGAAGATCAATGTGTTATCCAGTTGGCCCAGGTCTTCGATGGCCTGTACGAGCCGACCTACTTCGGCATCAGCGTATTCGCCATAGCCTGCGAAGACTTCCATTTGTCGGGCGAAGAGTTTCTTCTCATTGTCGTTGAGCTTATCCCAGTCTTTGATCGCTTCGGGTTTGGTTGCCAGCTTGGTGCCTTCGGGGACGACGCCAAGCTTGATCTGGCGCGCGAGTGTTTCCTCTCGAAGTTTGTCCCAGCCTTGATCAAACTTGCCACGGTACTTGGCAATCCATTCCTTGGGAGCATGGTGCGGAGCATGGGTTGCTCCCGGGGCAAAGTAGGTGAAGAAAGGCTTGCTCGGCGTCAGAGCTTTTTGAAAGCGAGTCCACTTGATCGCTTGATTGGCCAGGTCGGTCATCAAGTGATACTTGGGATTGGGTGCGAGTTCAACACGGGTCATATCTTCGTAGATGGCTGGCGACCACTGATTCGCTTCGCCACCGATAAAGCCATAGAACTTGTCGAAACCTGAGCGGGTGGGCCATCGATCTGTCGGCCCCGAGGGGCTAACTTCCCAGGCTGCGGTTTCGTGTGACTTGCCAAAGGCTGCGGTGCTGTAGCCATTGAGTCGTAGCATCTCGGCTAGTGGTGCCACAGCATTGGGACGCTGGCCAGTTTGACCGGGGAACGATGTAGCTGTCTCGGTGATCGATCCCATATTGTTCATGTGATGATTGCGACCGCTGAGCAGCGCTGCACGAGTGGGCGAACAAAGAGCGGTGGTGTGAAACTTGTTGTACTTCAAGCCACCTTTAGCAAGCTTTTCCAGTGTCGGCATATGGATAGGGCCACCGAATGCACTCGATTGACCGAAGCCCATATCGTCGATGAGAATGATCAGCACATTGGGTGCTTTTTCGGGAGCCTTCACTTCAAAGCGAGGCGGTGCCTTTGCCTTCCGGGCATCGAATACTTTACTATGAGGAATGTTGGGCTCAGGTATCGGAAGATGAGTTCGATCCAAAGCAGTACTCGCCTGCTCCTGGGCAACCGAACCAGGCTGTTGTAAAGCGAAGAGCCAGCCAAGAATGCTCCCCGACAGGAGTATCATGGTGATGTGAATTCGTTTCATTTCCATTTCCTTTGCTATGAGAGATTTGCAGTGGTGTGTATCCTATAGTCGAGGTAAATCGCATGCAAAACTAATATGGTGGTTTGTGGTCTCAGTACGGCAACTTGAATCAAACCGAAAGAATCCTGCCCCTATTTTCCCCATCGCTTCAACCCCTGCCAAACATACTCAAATGGCCTTTTCTGCCTGCACTTCTCGAAACACGGAACATAGAACCGGACCCCAAGACCAATCAAACAAAAAGCACAAGAGAACATTTGGAACCATCACTCCATGAGGCATGCTGAGGTAGCGGCGAGGCGAGGCGCCAAGACCGCGAGAACACCTCACTCAAGGAGGATGGTAATGAAACGGATTCTGGTGTGTGGCCTGTTGGCCATCGCGTTCATCGGGCTAAGCCAAGACAAAGCGTCGGCTCTCTGCTTCGATGTGTATCGTCCCTGTATTCGGTTGCCGCTCCCTCGGCTGCCTATCTTCCTGCCTAATTTCTGCATCGGCTGCGACACCGAAGGCCGACAGACCTGTGGTGGCAAGCTGCTTTACAATAACTCGTATTGTGGTGGCCAGAATTACGGCTACGGCGGTGGTTGCGGCAGCAACGGTGGCAGCCCTTACAAATGCGGCACCCCTGATTGCAACCGACCCATGTATCCCAATCCAGGTTGGGGCTACAACTGCTGGAACGGCCAAGTTGCTCCCTGGTACACTTACTACCCACCACAAAACAACACCGGCTACCAGATTGGTGGTTATGGCAACTTCCGCGGCCCCGCTGGTGCAGGCTATGCCGCCCCTGCCCAAAGCCGCCCTGCTGCCTACGCCCCTTCCTACGGTGGTGGCTATGCTCAGAACATCCCCAGCTACTGGTACGGACGATAATGCTTAGTGCTGAGTCCAGAGAATACAGTCACTCAGCGTCCAAACCCCAACCTCCTGGCTACCTGTGATGGGCCAGTCCGGAGGAGAACCCGTGGAGTGTTTCCACGGGTTTTTCGTATTGATGGTAACTGAACCAACAACTAACGACCTCCAACCAACAACTCAACCCGATTGACATTGACGAACCTCCCCCCACCCGGAAAATGTCTCTATTCCGACACCTTCATTCGCTGGCCAAAACCCGATGCCGACTTCTGCTGACATTCGCAAGCAATTCATCCAGTTCTTCGTCGAGAAGTGTGGCCACACCTTCGTGCCCAGTTCGCCGGTGGTCCCGCTCGACGACCCCACGCTCCTCTTCACCAACGCCGGCATGAACCAGTTCAAGGATGTCTTCCTCGGCACCGGCAGCAGACCCTACAAGCGGGCTGTCAATTCGCAGAAGTGCATCCGGGCCAGCGGCAAGCACAACGATCTCGAAGACGTCGGCCGCGACACCTACCACCACACCTTCTTCGAAATGCTCGGCAACTGGTCGTTCGGCGACTACTACAAAGCCGACGCCATCCGTTGGGCCTGGGAACTACTCACGAAAGTCTGGGGCATCGACAAGACTCGTCTGCATGCCACCGTCTTCGGCGGCTCGCCCGAGGAAGGTGTGCCCGGGGATGATGAAGCTGCTGACCTCTGGGCCAAAGTCACCGACATCAATCCCAATCATATCCACCGGTTCGGCAAGAAGGATAACTTCTGGGTGATGGGCGAAACCGGCCCCTGCGGTCCCTGCACTGAAATCCACATCGACCGCACTCCCGATGGCAGCGGCGGCAAGCTCGTCAATGCTGGCGTTCCCGAAGTGATGGAGATCTGGAACCTCGTCTTCATCCAGTACAACCGAAACACACCGGGCGGGAAGTTGGAACTCTTGCCTGCCAAACATGTTGATACCGGCATGGGCTTCGAGCGGGTCACCTCCGTGCTGCAGGGGGTTAACAGCAATTACGACACCGATGTCTTCACACCATTGTTGTCAGCTATCAGCGATCAATTATCAGCGAAATATACCGGCAAACTGGATGATCCAAAGGACATCGCTTTCCGCGTCCTCGCTGATCACCTCCGCATGCTCACCTTCTCACTCACGGATCGTGCCGAGTTCAGTAACAAAGGTAGGGGCAGCGTCGTCCGCTCCGTACTCCGCCGTGCTGTCCGCTTCGGCTACCAGACCTTCAGCCAACGCGAACCGTTCCTCTACAAACTCGTCCCCGCTGTCGTCCATCAAATGGGAGATGCCTTCCCCGAACTGAAGGTGCACCCAGGCAAGGTTGCTGAACAGATTCGCGGGGAGGAAGTGGACTTCTTGAGGACGATTGACAGGGGGCTGTCACTCTTTGAGGATGCCTCCAAGCGAGCAGGCAGCAGCAACATCAGCGGACACGATGTTTTCGACCTCTATACCACCTATGGCTTCCCACCCGATCTCACCCGTCAGATGGCTCAGGAACGGGGCCTCACCACAGACGAGGCTGGTTTCGAAAAGGCCATGCTGGAGCACGAAGAGAAATCCAAAGGCAAAGTCGCCACCGCTCAAATCGGTGTCAATCTCGCTCTGCCCCTTCCCCCCACCGATGATCGTCCCAAATGGGATGGCGACAAGGGTATCGCTCGGGTTCTCGGCTGGATCAGCACCGATAAGGAATACGTTACCTCCGGCAGCTTGAAAGCCAGCAATTCAGACGAGCCTGTTGCCCTGATTCTCGATCGTACCTGCTTCTATGCCGAAGCTGGCGGGCAGGTGGGGGACACCGGCAGCATCAGAAGCGATACTGGCGAGTTCCAGGTGATCAGCACCATCAAGCGTGGCGATGCCATCGGCCACGTCGGCCATGTCGTGCGCGGCGAGTTCCGCGTGGGAGAATCGGTGCGGCTGGATGTTTCCAGCGACCGCGACTTCACCCGCAAGAACCACACTGCCACCCACCTCGCTCACTGGGCCTTGCAAACCGTGCTCGGCAGCCACGTCGAACAGCGTGGCTCTAAGGTCAAGCCTGACGAGTTCACTTTCGACTTCAGCCACTCGGCTGCTCTTACCGCCAGCGAGAAGACCGAAGTAGAACGGCTCGTCAACGAGAAGGTCTATCACGATCTGGAAGTCCGCTCGAAAGAACTCCCCATCGCAGAAGCCAAGAAGCTTCCCGGTGTCAAAGCCTTCTTCGGCGACAAGTACGGCGATGCAGTCCGAGTCGTGCAGATTGGCGATGGCTTCAGCACCGAGTTCTGTGGCGGGACCCATCTCGACCGCACGGGCGCTATCGGCCTCTTCAAGATCGTAGGCGAAGAAGCTGTCGGCAAAGGCATCCGCCGCATCACCGCTGTCACCGCGAAGCAGGCTGTGGAGACCGTGCAGAATGCTGACCGTGTCCTCAGTGAATTGACCACGCTCTTCAAGTGCCAGCCGACCGATCTGCCCAAACGCATCATCGGCCTCTTGGATGAACAGAAGAAGCTGAAGGATCAACTCAAGAAGGGCACCAGCCACGATCTGGGAATGGTCGCTGACAAGATGCTTGCTGATGCGATGGATATCAACGGCATCAAGATCATCACTGGTGCGTTGCCTGAAGGCGTAGCTGACGAAGCCGTCCGCACTCAACTGGACCGCCTTCGGCAAAAGTCCGGCTCCTGCGTCATCATCGTCGGCTGGCCCGCCGCTGAAGATAAGGTGACCCTCATTGCTGCTGCCACAGAAGATGTGACCGCCAAGGGCATCCACGCCGGCAAACTCGTCGGCCTCGCCGCCGGCATCGTCGGCGGCAAAGGCGGCGGCAAACCAACCCTCGCACAAGCAGGAGGCAAGGATCCCAGCAAACTGGAAGCTGCCATCGAGGCCGCAAGGAATGAAGCAGCTGCAGTGCTCAAATCAGCTTGAGTTTGAGCTACCGGATCACTCCAGGCACATCGAGCACTACTGCTGATGCTAGATTGTTCCCGAAGTTCTTGAAGTCCTTGAAGGTCCAGACCACTTTCTTGTCGCGTGTCACTTCAATGAGTTGTGGATTGTCCGGGCCAGCATGGCAGTTGCCGATAATAAGATTGCCGTTAGGCAACTGCTGCAGCGTAGTCACCCAGGCCAGGGTGATGCCGGGCAGGTCTTTCTGATCAATCTGCCAGTTAATCTTCCTGTCGGGTGTTACTTCAATGACGCGATTGTTGTTACCGCCAGCAATCAGTGTGTTGCCATTTTTCAGACGAATTGCCCCATACACTTCGGTCCCGTGCCCCTCCGGACCATGTCCATCGCTTTTCTTGCGATTACCGAGATCGAGGTAGTATTCCCAGATAAGCTTGCCCATTGAGTTGTACTCACGCACGGCGCCATCTGCCTCATGACATACCAGATAATGGCCGTCATTAAGCACACGGGCCATGCGGGTATCGCGGTGATGATGCTTGTTCTGGACAACGAGCGGGAACTGCTTGACGATCTTGCCATTCTGATTCACTTCGATGATGCGGCAGTTGCCCGACTCGGCAATCATGGTAATGCCATTGTCAAGCCGCTGGAACGCATGGACTTCGACCTTCCCTTTGTAGTTTTCCTTTGGCTTTGATTCATACTTCCAGACCACCTCTTTCCGAGGGTTGATCTCCACTACTGTGGTATGGTTGATGTGCGTGAGGATGTTCCCGTTAGGCAGCACATGCAGATCATGAACATCGTGTTTGTTTTCGTAAGTCCATTCGATGCCACCATCCTTGCCAACAATGGCCAGCTTGCCCGTGGACCGGTCAGCCGCCAGCACTCGATAGCCTGGATGCGTCTGTGCCACCAGGGTGGAT
>CAYPJB010000199.1:0-4496 GCA_964410845.1 uncultured Bacteroidales bacterium
GTTCAGGTAGTCTTGAAAGCCTTGTGCTTTTTCGATGGGGTTGAGATCGGTGCGCTGAAGGTTTTCGACCAGTGCTGCTTCAAAGACTTTCTGATCGTTGAAGTCGACAACGTGGACCGGAATCTCGGACCAGCCTGCTTCCTTGGCAGCACGGTAGCGCCGTTCACCGGCGATGATCTCGTAGCCTTCTTCCTTGGGACGAACGAGGATTGGCTGCAAGAGGCCATGTGTGCGCAGACTGTCTTTCAGCGTTTCCAGTTCGTCATCGTCGAAATTCTTGCGTGGTTGCTGAGGATTGGCATGGATACGTTCCAGCGGTACCGCTTGTGTAGAAGCAGGTGCCGACATGACGGCTGCTGTCGTAGTCGGTGCGCCACCCAGTAGTGCATCCAGGCCGCGACCTAAGCGGCGTTTATCTGTCATGGGATTCGCCTCCTTGCTTATCCCCCACTTACGGGGGCGAAGTCTAGCACGAATGCAAAAATCGCACAACAGGGAGTTGCCGAGTCTACATAAACAGGATTACGACATGGTGATACGCAGCTTTTCATACAGCTGGCGGTAATGGGTGTAGGTGGTCTGGTAAACTTCCTGCAGGGCGGAGGCTGGCAGGACTTCACGCTTGAGCCGCACCATCTTCCCGGCTGCTTCCTCCAGCGTGGAATAATGGCCTACATGCACCGCAGCAAGCATGGCAGACCCCAGGGCACAAGCCTCCGTTTCGCTCGGCACCAGGACGGGTACCTGACAGACATCTGCATGAATCTGCAGCCAGAGCTGGCTTTTCACTCCACCACCACCGGCGAGGAGTTCCGTAATACGCAGCCCATGGTGCTGCAGGTCATCCAGAATATGACGAGTGCCACAGGCGGTGCCTTCGTAGATGCTCCGCAACATATGCCCGGGACCATGAGATAGCGTCAGTCCCCACCAGCAGCCCCGGCTCATGGGGTCTTTGAGTGGAGTGCGGGCACCCTGCCAGTGATCGAGACAGAACAGACCATCACACCCGGCAGTGACCTTGCTTGCTTGTTCGTCCAGAACGGCGAAGACGGAAGTCCCCAGTTGGGCTGCCCGCTTCTCCTCGTTGCCGGCAAAATGTTCGCGATACCAGTTGATGATGGAACCCGTAGCAGTCTGTCCGCCTTCGAGGGTGTAGAGCCCGGGACGAATGGCATCGGCATAGCAGCCGAGCATACCCGTTCCAAGGAGTGGTTCCACTGCATTGACGAGATGGCAGGTGCTGGAGCCCATGATCATCGCCATCTTCCCGGGGGCGATGGCTCCCAGGCCGATCATGCCGGCGTAGGCATCAATGCCACCCTGGGCGATGGGGATCCCCGCAGGCAGGCCCAGTGCCCGTGCCGCGGAAGCTGAGAGTTTTCCGCTTCCTTGTCCATAGGGCACAATCGCTGTCGGCCACTTGGAGGGTAAGTCATGCAGGCCTACCTGATCGAGCAGCGATTTGCTCCAACCTCCTTCCGGGGCGACATAGTTCCATTTCACAGCTACATGGTTCAGGGATAGCGTCCATTCACCGGTCAGTTGGTGCATCAGCCAATCAGTGCATTCGACCAATCGATCAGCCTTGGCATAGTGGGCCGGTTCGTTTTCCTTGAGCCAGAGTGCCTTGGGCAACATCCACTCGGGTGAAACCACCCCGGAGACCCAGCGGAGTGATGCATCCTGAGTCTGTGTGATACGGGCAGCCTGTCGATGGCTTCGCTGATCCATCCATAACAGGGCAGGGCGTAAGGGTTTGGCCTCTTCATCGACAGCCAGCACGGTGCAGGCCGTGCTATCCAGCCCGATGGCTTCGATCTGCTTTGCCTGGATGCCACTTTCACGTAATGCATCCGGCACAGCACGGCAGAGACCCTGCCACCATTCCGCTGGCTGCTGCTCCGCCCAGGCAGGCTGTGGATAGGTCGTTTGAATGGGGGAGGTACCCATACCCAACCGTCTGCCGTGTGCATCAAACAGCACTGCCCGCACACTCTGCGTACCAACATCCAGACCGAGAAAGTACATCGATGGTCACTCTAAACTTCGGTAGACGTTGCACAGTATGACAGGTGCCGATAACGGGTCAATGATCTTGTTGCTGGATATCCATGAACCGTCACTCATGAAAAAACAGCGAGTACGTACCTAAGTTGCTTGACGCTGCCCATCGTACTGTTCAGACTGTAGATTCATTTCTTTGTGAGCAGGTATTCTCATGTCGTCTCGCCCTCAACGCTGGTTAATGTTTCCCTTGTTTCTGTTCATTGTCGTGGGGGTTTTCTTCTATCTGCAATCAGGGCCAGATGAGCCTCGTCAAGCAAGCAACACGTTGGTCAATCGCTCGGGCAAATCGGGCGATAGCGGGCGCAGCAAAGCAGTTGGCAAACGCCCCATCCCATTGCCGACGGCCAAAACCAACAAGGCATCAGCCCCGTTTGACGACAAGGAAGCCTATTTCGTTGCCGCCCGCCTGGGTGATCTGGCAAAGATCAAAAGCCTGATAGAAGCTGGCTTCGATGTGAACACCAAAACCGAGTACGGCGCTACCGCCTTGTGCTATGCAGCCGAGAATGGCCATCTGGAAGTGATGAAGTACCTGATTGAGAAGAAAATTGACCTTCAGGCCCGCGATACGTTTTACAGCGCTGATGCCATCACCTGGGCAGTGAGGAAAGACCAGTATGAGGCTGTTAGCCTGCTTCTCAAAAGTGGAAGCAAGAGCGAAGGTACGGTGCTCGCTTACGGCATCTTCAACAACAAGCCTCAAATGGTAGCAGTGGCACTCGGCTCCGGACGCGTCAAGCAGGAACTGCTCGATAGCAGCCTGAAGGGTATCGACCCGAAGAAGACCGAGATCGTCAAACTCCTGAAAGAGGCAGGAGCCAAGGGCGAACCCACGGCCAGTAAACCCGAAGAGAAGAAGACCGACGAGAAGACTGTTGCAAAACAGGAACCTGGCAAGACTACGCCAGCGAATACGGATGATACGCCCAAGCCAGCGGCAGCAGTCAAGGAGTTCACCGAGAAGCCCACCACCGTCAAACCCTGGCATGGCTTCCGGGGTGACAACAATGCTGGCGTTGTCGATGGCCAGTTTCCCCCCACAGCGTGGGATGCCACCACGGGAAAGAACCTGGCGTGGAAGACAGCCATCCCCGGCCTGGGTCTCGCCTGCCCGGTCGTCTGGGGAGACAAGGTCTTCGTAACAACTGCTATCAATGAAGAAAGCCCGAAGCCTTCACTCCGAATCGGGCAGTATGGCGACGTCGATTCGGTGAAGGAAACCGCACGCCACACCTGGAAAACCTACTGCTTGGAGGCCAGCACGGGCAAGGTTCTCTGGGAGCAGACAGCCTACACCGGTGTGCCGAAAATCAAACGGCACATGAAGTCGAGCCACGCTAACGCTACTCCCGCAACCGATGGCAAAGTCGTCATCGTCAATTTTGGCTCTGAAGGTCTCTACTGCTACACCATGGACGGCAACCTGCAGTGGCGCATAGACCTCGGCAAGCTCGGCTCCAGTTGGTTCTTCAACCCCGACTATGAATGGGGGTTCGGCAGTTCGCCTATCATCTTCACCGATACGGTTATCATTCAGTGTGACATTGGCAAGAATTCCTTCATCGCTGCCTACTCGCTCAGCAATGGGGAACAACTCTGGATGACGCCTCGCGATGAGATTCCTTCGTGGTGCTCACCCACGGTAGTGTTGCCAGAGAAAGGGCCGCCGGAACTCGTGACCGTTGCTTCCAAACATGCTCGAGGGTACGATCCTTACACTGGAACGGAACTCTGGAAGATCGGCAAGTTCTCGGAAATTGCGGTACCCACACCGTTCTATGCTTCGGGGCTTATCTTTCTGACGACAGGCTACCGGCCAATTCAACCGATCTTTGCCATCAAGCCGGGAAGCAAGGGCGATCTCACGCTGCCAAAAGACAAGGAATCCAGCGAGCAGGTGGTGTGGAGCAAAACCCGAGGCGGCCCATACCTGCCCACTCCCCTGGTGTATGGCGAGCATCTTTATGTCTGTTCCAACAGTGGCGTGCTCAGTTGTTATGAAGCGAAGACGGGCAAAGTGCTCTACCAGCAACGGCTCGGTGGCAGCAATGGCTACACTGCTTCCCTCGTGGCTGCGGATGGCCGCATCTACTGCACCGATGAAGAGGGCCTGGTACGTGTGGTGAAGGCAGGACCGAAGTTTGAGTTGCTTGCTCTCAATAAACTGGGCGAAGAATGCCTTTCCCACCCGGCCATCAGTAATGGTCGGATGTTCTTCCGCACCCGTGGCCATGTGATGGCAGTTGCAGTGCGGAAAAGTGGTTCCTGAAAACTGCTCTTCCGCGAACCTTGGTGAAATGCTAAGTTTCTGTAAGATGTTGCGTACGACGGGGTGTAGCTCAGCCTGGCTAGAGCACCTGGTTTGGGACCAGGACGTCGCAGGTTCGAATCCTGTCACCCCGACATTTGAAATGAGCCCTTCGACG
>CAYPJB010000199.1:4596-8383 GCA_964410845.1 uncultured Bacteroidales bacterium
CTTTCTTGACGCTCATGATGGCTCCCTGGATTGGATTGCTGTGATGTGGGAAGTACGGCCATCAGCCTAACTTCTAGCGCGATCAGAGGCCCCTCATTGTCCCGTTGTATTTGCCGCAGAAACATCTGTGTTCCCATGCCGTTGGGCTGAGCTCTCGGAATTCGATTGGCTGGCGGCAACGATCACAGGGTGTCGTCGAAATACCTTTGACAAAATACTCATCAAATGCCCGGATCAGCCTATCTGCGTCCGACGGATTGACGGGTTTCTTAGCTGTATCTGACATTTCATCCCATCATTTCCATGTCCAGACCGCCGACGTTACTTGGCCGATGCCGAACGAATGACCACCGGCCCACGACCGGCTTTTACGAACGGCACTTTATTGTGAGCTATGGCCTCCTCGATCAGGCTCGCGACCGCCGGACGAGTGAGTGTGGACGCGCCCTGCGCGTAAATCCAACGTGCCTGGGCGGAACCCTGCAGCAGTTTTTCAGGATCGGGCAAGGCCTTACCTTGATTGAAGTAGAGCTTCACCCCGTCCGCGTTTACGCGGATGGCAAGAACACCCTCATACCCCTGCTCGCTCGGCGAAAAGCTGATGACCACGGCACCTAAGTTGGGATATTCATACACGACCTCATGGGCGGTGGGCAGGCGCTTCCGCAGCGACCTTCGGATGGCGGTGATGAGCCGCAGATGCGCAGGCGCGAATTTGTCGATCAGCGTACGCAACTCTGCTTCTGCCGATCGTCGCGCCGCCGCAGACTGGGTGCTGCCAGGCGCCTCCACTTTTACCTGGGGAGAACGACGTCCGGGGGCTTTTTTCTTCACGCTCATGTTTGCTCCTTCGAAGCGGGTTTCTCTGGCAAAGGGTGAGCCACGACTACCAGGCGATGTGCACGGCCGCCGGGGGCGGATGCATCGTGATACTTCGAAACGAGCTTCGCGATAGCCTCGGTGAGTTCCTGGCTGAACGCCGCTCGGTCCGTCGCCGACCGGAAGCGAATCTCGGTATCCACCGCCAGGGTTGCCAGGCGTTTGCCCGCTTCAGTCGCCCGGCGAACGAGGTTTCCCACCTCGCGGACGACCCGCGCGCCGAGGGCAATGAGGTAGCTTGCCGAGAGCCGATCAGCTTCCCGACTTGGATCAACAGCGACTGGCCCCATGGCGCTCGGCGACACGATATAGGAAGAGGCCGTCGCCACGAGCAGCCGTTCTGTCAGCCCGCCCCACTTGCGTTCCTGGGCCAACTTGACCAGTCCATGTTTCTCGAGTGCGTTCAGGTGATAGTTGACTTTCTGTCGAGCCAAACCGACCCGCTTGGCCAGAGTCGCCGACGAGGCGGGCGTGGCCATGTAGGAGAGGAGGCGACTCCGGATAGGCTCCAAGGCCACCGTCGCCGCCGCCGGATCATCGATAACTTGGATATCGACCATGAGGAGATGATAGCCTTGACAACAAATATTGTCAAGCGACGGCAAGGATTTTTGAGATAATGACATCTCTGGTGTCGATTTCGGTCTTGGCCATTCGACTGATGGAACAGAGCTGGGCACCATTCAATGCCGAGCGCATCATCAACGAAGGGGATGTGGCATGAAATTCATCTGTTTAGGGTTCCATGACGAAGCGAAGTTTGCACAGATGTCGCCGGACGAGGTGAAGAAAATGATGGACGTGTGCATGGCCTACGATGATGAACTACGTCGTGGCGGGCATTTCCTGGGGGGTGAAGCTCTCGAAGCCGCCAGTACTGCAGTCACGGTGCGGGCCAGGAATGGCGAGGTCGACGTGATCGATGGTCCGTTTGCGGAGACCAAGGAAATGCTCGGTGGCATCCTGCTGCTGGAGGCGAACGACCTGCAGCACGCGATTGCACTGATGTCAAAGCACCCTGCTGTGAAGATGGGGAATATCTTCGAGATTCGGCCAGCCCATGAAGAGGTAAACCGCATGGTTGCTGAGCGGAGTGCGGCAGTCGCCAGGGAGCTTTGAGCGAACGGATCATCGCCACCAGATAGAATGAACACTTAGGCGAGATGTCGAAGCTTCTTCTTGGTGTAACGAGTTTGTCGTTAGTGGATTCCCCATTCCATTCGTCTTAGTGGGGAGAATCCCTGTCAGGAGTTTGATTTGTTATTCCAGCTACCGTTCCGAGTGTGCCCCGCTTTGATCACTTTGTCTCTTGTTGCCTGGATGGCAACCAGCGCTGTTGGACAGGACACCAAACAGACGAAACATGACCCCTACTACATGCCGACCGCGGGCAAGACGACTGCGACCTTGCCGAAGGTCATCATGCGCAACATGCGGCAGGATCGTCAGGGGAACATCTGGTTCGCTACTTTCGGCGGACCGATTCGCTACGACGGCAAGGTGTTTACGAACTTCGCCGAAGAAGTGGGGCTGGCGAACACGCGTATCTTCTCGCTGCTGGAAACGCGATCAGGTGTTCTCTGGTTCGGCTCCATCACCGGCGGGGCGAGCCGCTACGACGGCAAATCGTTTACCAAGTTCACCGTCAAAGAGGGGCTGGCCAACAACGATGTGATGTGGATTCTCGAAGATCGCGATGCCAACATCTGGCTTGCCACCAACAATGGTGTCAGCCGTTACGATGGCAAAGTGATCACCAACTTCACCACGAAGGATGGCCTGGTTCACAACTCGGTCTATTCGATGGTCCAGGATGCCTCCGGCCGAATCTGGTTCGGCACCCAGGGTGGCATCTGCTCTTACGATGGTAAGTCATTCTCCAACTTCGCCGACACGGTCGGGCAATCGTTCCTGAACATCCGCGCGACGGCTGTCGATCACGCCGGAAACCTCTGGTTCGGCGGACAGGGCGGAGCCTTTCGTTACGATGGCAAGACGCTGACGACATTCACTCACAAGTCCGGGATGCTCGATGATTTCGTTGGCTCGATGATCGTGGATCGAGCAGGCAACATTTGGATGGGACACCCCGGCCAAGCCCGTGATGGCGGGGCGAGCCGATACGATGGCAAGACTTTCAAACACTTCACGCACCAGGATGGCATCAACAGCACCAACGTCTACTGCATGCTCGAAGACAATTCAGGCCATATCTGGTTCGGCACCGTCGATCAGGGCGTATCCCGTTACGATGGGAAGGGGTTCACCAACTTCTCCGCGATGCCTGTAAGCACTGTCCAAGGTGACGTTGTGACAGAAATGAGCAAGAATATCTGGAGCGTGTTTCAAGACAAGAACAACAATTACTGGTTCGGCAGCGATGGCCAGGGTGTCTATCGGTACGATGGGAAAACCCTGACGCAATTCACCACGAAACACGGGTTGCCTGACAATCGAATCCGTGGCATCCAGCAGCACCAGTCAGGCAAGATTTTCATCAATACCCCAAAAGGCATCAGTCGCTATGATGGTCAAACAATTACGACGGTGAAAGTAGCAGAGAACCATCCACCCGGCACCGGATGGAAGTTGCAGCCCGATGACTTGTGGTTCGGAGGTGCACAGAATAGCGGTGCCGTCTATCGCTTTGATGGCACATCCTTGCACCAGTTGGCCTTCCCGACAACCAAGCGTGGCGATGATCATTATGCGAGACTCCCGCGTGATCAACATCCCAATGCCAAGTATACCCCGTACGACGTTTACACCATCTATAAAGACCGGCGTGGCAGCCTCTGGTTTGGCACCGCTGACCTGGGTGCAGTTCGCTACGATGGCAAAACCTTTGACTGGCTGTACGAAGACCGTCTGACCAATGTGCCTGGAGGGGGTTCCTTTGGCATCCGCT
>CAYPJB010000200.1:0-8297 GCA_964410845.1 uncultured Bacteroidales bacterium
CCAGGAGGAAGGCAGCAGGGAACTCAGTGCTGAGGTCAGCGTCGTCAGCACCAGCAAGATGAACGACCAGATCAGGATCAGCGTCATCACTACGAGAGAGACGGCAAGCATCAGGCCGATGGCAAAGATCATCAGCAGACGCTGCCACCAGGGCATTCTCGCTGCTGACCAGACCTTTCTTGCCTCGAAGACGTACATCCCAGGCTCCCAATCAACGTATCGAGACATTATAACCGGGAACCAGCCGGGTGCCGAATCATTCGTGGAACGTGTAGACTCTTGTGAGCAACCCAACTGGCTGGTACTGTGAACGCTCCCGGGAGGCACGTCATGTCTGGACTCATCACATTCTTCCTGTGCTGCTCACTGGTCCATCCCCAGCAGGGAGACAAGAAACCACCTGCTGGCAAGACCGACTCCGCCATGCCTGAGATGATGCCAGGCATGCAGGAGATAGTGATGCGCTGGGCGATGGAACGCCAGCGGTTCATGCAGGAATGGGGCCCCAAGTGGTCTGCCGCCAAGGCCGAGGAGGAGAAGAAGACCCTTGCAGTCGAGGCCATGAAAATACTGAAACAGAATGATCGCACGATGATTACTGCAATCATGCCGATGATTCGGAAGGAGCCGGGCCATCGCGGAGCAGCGTTTGGGCTCTGGCGAGTGATCGGCACGGAGCCCAACAGCGCGGAAGGACATGAAGCGGCGGAGCTTCTGCTGCAGCATCATCCAGAGCACGAACATTTCGGGTATGCGTGCCTGTACCTGGCTCGCAATGCTACCCCGTGGGTTATTACCTTTCTCAATAAGACACTCGATCGCTTGCCACAGCCTGAAGCGAAAGCCCGGATCAAAGCCATCCAGGCTGAGATGCACTTGCAGTTGATGGAGAAGGCAGCTTACAGCAAACTGATGCCCGCCAAGGAACGGGAGCAGGTGAGCAAGCAGGTGGGCATCGAAACGCTGGACTGGTACAAGAGCCTCGATCCCCAGCAGATGGAGAAACAGGCAACCACACTGTTCGAAGAACTGCTCGCCCAGCATCCTGATGTCAAACTGCCGATGATGAACAACGAAACCATCGGCAGCCTGGCCCAGCGTACCTTGCACGAGCTTCGACATTTCGCATTAGGCAAGCCTGCACAGGATATTGTTGGCAAGGATATTGAAGGCAAACCACTGAAGCTGAGCGAGTATCGAGGCAAGGTCGTCGTGATTTATTTCTGGGGCACCTGGTGCAAGCCCTGCCTGGAGCAAATCCCTACAGAGAAAGCGTTGGTCACCCGCCTGGCAGGCAAGCCGTTCGCGCTGCTGGGAATCGTCAGCGACACCGATCTGGAGAAGACCCGCACGTTTGTGAAGGATCGCCAGATGACCTGGCCACAATGGTGGGACAATGGCGAGCGCAACGGCCCCATTGCCAAGGCGTGGAACATCCGTGTGTATCCGACCAATTATGTACTCGATCAGCATGGCATCATTCGCGCCAAGCAGGTGCATCATGAAGCGCTGGGGGAAATCGTGGATCGGTTGCTGGGGGAGATGAAGTAGTGGAGCTCTTCAGGAGCCTGGCCCGAGAAAATATGCAACGAGAATAAACAGACCGCCAGCCAGTGAACCGAGGGCAAGGAGAGGCATGTTGCGGGTAGCCATCGGTACCGACCACTGAGAAAAGCGATGATGCCATCGCCAGGGCATCGCGAACATCGCGGTGGTGGTAATGACCAGCAACCAACCCATCAGGAGAAACAGTCCGGAGAACTTCATGTGTGGTGCGTGGAACAGCAGCGTAGCCCCGACGATCAGGCGGATCGCCAGTTCGACGTAGTGAGCGAATGCTGTGCTGGCAAAACTGGCGAGAAAGCTCTTAGCACGTGTGGGTGAAATGATCGCCAACGCAGCCAGCCCCACCAGGTACAGGCCGGCCAGCAGCACGGGTATCGAAGCGAGTACTGTCATCATGGGCGTAGTTTATGAGGCTGGTGCGGCGATGAGAGACAAGCCTGACTGACCAGAGGGTAGTCGTGTAGCAGTTATCGTCTCTACGTGCAGTAGTCCATTCTTTTCGTGTTGGTGCCAAGGTTGGCCAGGAGGAATGTTGCCATCCCTCGTTGACATTCGGAATCTATTTATCAACAATGAAGCGAACTTTCGGTCACCATAGCTGCAGTGAACAAAGACAACAGGCTATACAGAACTACCATCATGGCAACTCGCAAGTCTCATGTACTTCGAAAGATCGCCAACCACGAACTGGAAGTCTATTTTGGCGAGTTGGCAGTTTCCACGAAGAATGACCTGGCGACCAGCCTGGTCCGTCAGTGGATTTCCAATGCAGGCACAGCACTCATCATGACGACTGCCCATGATTTCTGGTTCCACCTGACCACGCCGGAAGCCGAGAAATATCAAGTAGTGATGGATGTCAACGATGGGACTTTCAGCAAACATTTACTTCGCAACCGGGTGCCCGAAGCAGAGATTCCATCACTTCTGCACGAACTGAATGTTCGTCAAAGCACCAGATGTTACAACGAAGATGGTGAAGTCCTGCTGCTGCGAGTTGAACCGCAGGAGAAAAAGTTCAGCATCGAACTGGTGTCTGATCAGGGCGAGTAGGATGTGCGTCGATTCCGTCATCGGTTCATTGGTTGGCTGTGCCGAGAGTGGGCGACGATCACGCGTGGCAACCATGTGCCAGGTTCCTCTACTGAATCTTTCTCCCTCCTTCGCAGGAGAAGAAAGAGTAATCCTTTCGAACAAGTATGGAACACTTATTCCAGCCCAGCCAGGATGGAATCGAGCGACTTCACCAGGGGAAAGTCTGGACCATAGACGTCTTTCCAATCCGTGCGACAGCGTGTCCATTGTTCTTTCGCTTTCGTCCGGTCGCCTTTGTCCATGTAGAGCTTGCCAAGGTTGAAGCGGGTCAGGGTCGTATGGGGATGTGAGGCGCCAAGTGACGCCTCATGAATGGCGAGAGCTTTGGTCTGGTATTGTTCAGCTTCGTCTGTCTTGTTCATCGCTTTGAGAATAGATGCCAGATTCGTGAAAGAGTTGCCTGAATCGTGATGGTTTTCGCCATGTACTTGAACAAACAGTGCAGATGCCTCCTTCATTTTGCTGAGTGCTTCCTCTGACTTTTTCTCAACGTACAGTTGTCGGGCTTCCTGATTGAGTCGCGATGCCTGTTGCAGCTTTTCCTGATCGTTCGCCTCCAGCTTCCGCATGGGTTCACCTTGTAACGCCATGTGCTGACAGATCACCGTACCCCCTTTCTGCGTCCAGGAGATACCTGCAACGGGAACGCCCAGTGCGGATAGATCGACACTGCCCAGCGTCTTGCTGTTGACGCTGAGCGTGATCAGCCCATGCCGGTAGCGAAGCTGCCAGGTGCCATTGAGGCTGGCAGGCAACGGAATCTCTTTCAGCACCTTCGG
Organism: uncultured Bacteroidales bacterium; assembly: GCA_964410845.1. Taxonomy (GTDB): domain Bacteria; phylum Planctomycetota; class Planctomycetia; order Gemmatales; family HRBIN36; genus JAEUIE01. The sequence goes on from CAYPJB010000200.1 coordinate 3,441, forward strand.
GGCGTTTTGTCCTTGTTGCTGTCGCACGAATTGGATCTTGCCAGGCACATCAGCCTGGGATGAGCGTTGAATATTCACACCAGCTATCGATTGATCACGGAGCACTAGCTTCAGTTGTGTTTCCAGCGGTGAGGTGGTATTGGCAGGGGCAGGTTCAAACTGCAGCTTGACACTCCATTCCACATGGGCCCCAGCAACGACGGGGCGCACCAGTGATAAATACCCTCCCAGAGAATAGGCATGTTTCACTTCATCGTACTTGCCTGATCCTTCGGAAGAACCATTAGGCCCCGACACAGGAAGCATCTTGAAACGCGAGTGAGGATTATCTGCAAACGTCTCTTCGAAGATGGTTTCCTTGTCAGCACCTTTGGGTTGATGAGCTGCAGCCCACCCCGTTGTCAAGGTTGCCAGGATGAGACAGGTGATACGAGTAGCAAGCATACTGAATACTCCAGTTAATAAGAGGTACCAAGGTTTGCATGGTGTTGGTCTGACATTTCAACATGTGCATCTTGGCTTTCAAGCCATCCGCAGTCAAAGCATTTCTTGTGTCAACTGTTCCCCTCTCTCTCCCCGGTGGGGAGAGGGGAGTCAGACATGCTCGCGATTGAGTACGCAATCCCCACCCCCTCCTGCCTCGTCGTAACTACGATTGCCTTCCCGATCATTTCGGGGTCTACTGAGGGCATCTTCATGGGAGAATCAATCATGCGACGCATGTGGCTGGTGTTGGCGGTGGTCTGTTGTCTGGTCAGCCTGTCGTGGGCGTCAGCCTGGCAGGAGGGGGAGCGGGAAGTCAAACCACGCATCGTGGCGGTATCTCTCTTCAAGAATGGGCTGGCGGTCGTCAAAAGGCAGATCGATCTGAACGGCCCGGGCAACTACATCATCAAGGATGTACCTGAACCGGTGCATGGCACCTTCCACATTGAAAGCCAGGGGCCGATGGATGCCCAGATGACCCTGCGGCAACGGACTATCGATAAGCCCACGCCGCTCGGCGTCTCGCTCCAGGAAGAACTGGCGGGGCTCAAAGTCACCATCCATGGCCGCAACACCAAGACTCCCATCGTCGGCACCGTGAAGGCTGCGACCAAGGTGGAAGTGGATGACCCCGACACGCCCCCCGACTACCGAGGCATCCGTCCCACTCCTGAACCGAACAGTCGATTCCTCATTCTGGAGACCGAGAAGGGCACGTCCTACATCGACCTGAACGAAATCGCCGCGATGGAGATTGATGGCAAACCCAAGCCGATGGTACGGACTGAGAAGAAGCCGGTGCTGCTGCTTTCGACGAAGGAAGCCAACGCCAAGCTGGCCCAGATCAGTTGCCTGGAGCATGGCCTGTCGTGGGCACCGAGTTACCGGGTCGATCTGACCGATGCGAAGAAACTCAGCATCGAACAGCAGGCAGTGATCCGCAACGAACTCACCGATCTGACTGACACCGACATCCGGCTGATCTCAGGCTACCCGAGCGTGCAGTTTGCCAATGTCACCTCGCCGCTGGCTGCCACCCAATCGTGGGCACGGTTCTTTCAGCAGCTCAATAGTCAGAGTAGTATGCCAGTTCTCGCTGGTAACGTCATGCAACAGAGTGCGGTATACAACATGCGTGCTCCCGGTAGTGGCGGAGCTGGTCCCGAAGTAGCACCCAACATCGGCGATACCATCGATCTGAACTACCACTCCATCGGCAAACGCACGCTCCGCAAAGGTGCAGCCATCAGCCTGACGACTGCCCAGGCAACCACCGAGTACGAACGTATCGTGGATTGGCTCATCCCTGATACCCGCGATGAGTGGGGCAACCCCAGCAACCGCAACCGTGCGGTCGATCCCAACACCGGCGATCCGCTCCAGGACGATGTCTGGGATGCCCTCAAGTTCAAGAACCCGCTGCCTTTCCCTATGACAAGCGCCCCAGCGATGGTGACGACGGCAGGCAACTTCAGTGGCCAGCGCCAGGTGCTGTGGACGAACAAAGGTGAAGAATCGACGCTGCGGATCAACAAAGCCCTCAGCATTCGTGCCCGCCATGTCGAGTACGAAAACCAGGTCGGCGGAGCAGGCAATGCTGAGCGGGATGTGATCTGGCTCGCCGGCCGCCGCTTCCGCAAGGTCACGCTCAATGCGGAACTGCGTCTGTGCAATCACCGCGGTGCTGATGCCAAACTCATCATCAAACGCCACTTCTCCGGCGACCTGGTGAATGCCGAAGGCAACCCCAAGATTGATCTGCGAGAAGAAGGCGCCTGGACCGTGAACAAGCGAAATGAGCTGGTCTGGACGTTTACGCTGAAGCCGAGCGAAGAGAAGACGTTGAAGTACCAGTACACGGTGCTGATAAACTTTTAGGGTGTTGTATTTAGCCCCCGTCCATTCAGGCCGGGGGCGGGCCGTGCAATTGGATTACTTCCTTCGCGAAATACCAACCCGCCGCGTTAGCAAGAGAAGACCATGCGATTTCAGGAAATGTTACCTGGCGAAGGATATTGACGTACCACTGTCGCATGGCGTTCCCTCGCTGGCGCGTCGGGCTGGTATCCTGCGTGATCAATTACTTCATTTCGCGTGAACCACCCGCGACTCGCCGGGGGGTATAGTCACGAAGACTAGGCCGTTGTCACTTCGGTATCAGCAGCCTTCAGCAGTCGTCGTCGGCGCCACCACCAGGCAGAGCCCGCAGCTACGATAGCGCTGCCAACCATCGCCACCGAGGCTGGTTCAGGTACAGCGACCAGGGCCTGGTGCGAGAACCAGTAATCTCCAGCAGCCAGATTAATGGGATTATCAAGGGTGTAGGTTAAGCGGTAGATGTCGAGGGTGCCGGCGGCGGAGACTCGATCAAAGCCGGTGTCGCTGAAGGAAAAGCTGCCCGGGGTATTGGTCGAAGAGAACACATCGCCATCGAAGCTGCCGGTATTGGTGGGGCGTGAACCGCCAGTGACGGCACTATCCGACCAGATTTCCATGTTGAAGTGTGCGAGGTTGGGATTGAACAGGCCAGCGGGATCACCATTGCCGAAGAAGCCTGGCGTTGGGGCGACGAAATAGCCTGTCAGCGATTTGATCTCGGTGGTGGCAGAGAGGGTAAAGAAGCCGGCATAGGTCCAATCAAAGTTATCAGGCATACTGTAGCCCATGACCTGCGAGCCTGGAACGAGGTTGACGTTCCAGTAGCCCGTGGGCACGTTACCTGTTTCCACCCCGTTGTTATCGTAGACGACGGTGTTGGAGTTATTGCGGAGTGTCAGTGCCACGCCGGAGGTGACATTGAACCAGGTATCGGATTGCCAGACGTTGAGTGGTTGCCCCCAAACGGGATCATCGGTGATGAACGCGATGGTGCCTTGAGCACCAGGGCCTGCAGCGGTTCGGGTTTGGCCGTTGGGAAACAAGCCACCACCCATGACGTAATAATACCCCAGTTGGCTGGTCTGCAATTCTGGTCCGCCATTGAATGCCTGTGCAGCAAGTGGTGACAGAATGAATATCGAAGCGGCGAGGACGAGTAACGATCGAATCACTGATGCCTCCTGAAATGGAGTGTTGAAGATGGAACAGGTGGGTTGTGACTGCAAACCGTATGGGCATCGGGCAGGAGTGAGGACAACAAACACCGGCAGAATAAAAACATAGGTCACAAAATTCGCACGTGCCATCAAACTGTCATTTTTGTGAGACTTTTCAAATAGGGGAAACAAGCCCGTCCATTCAGGCCGGGGGCGGGCCGTGCAATTGGATTACTTCTGTCGCGAGGTCCCCCTCTCCCTCCCGGGGAGAGGGGAGAAATTCCAAATAATTTCACGAATGTTGTGCGCGACTTCATCATCCAACGAGCAACATGCCTCAGATCACTCCTGCAATTCCAGCCCATCGTTCACTTTCCTCATCGTAGCATCACTGTCTCACCGCGCCTCACGCTCGTCTTCCGCCTGTTGACATGCTGCTGTCATTTGCTCTACGGTCTTCTCTCGCACGCTGGTGTGCCGGGAGAAGGAACATGCACCTCACTATTCGTTATCCCCTGTTGCCCAAGGCGAAATCGCTGGGAACCAGTCTCGTCATGGATGCCTTCGGCATCGGGATGGATACAGGCGACCATGTCGTTTGCGAGAACCTGGAACTGAAACTCGAACCAGCGCAACGGGTGCTGTTCACCGGGCCGAGTGGTTCGGGGAAGAGCAGTCTGCTGCAGGCAGTGGTTAAGCAACTGCGAAGTGATGAACGACACACGCTCATCGACATTCACGAACTGACACTCCCTCAGCAACCACTTGTGGATGCGTTGCCTATGAGCGTGAAAGCGGGGCTTGATCTGCTGGCGGCCTGTGGATTAAGCGAAGCCCAACTGCTCTTGCGAACACCATCGGAACTGAGTGAAGGACAGCGCTATCGCTTTCGCTTGGCGCTCGGTCTCGCGCTGTTGCAACAACGTCCACCCCACACTCACGGCTGGCTGATCGCCGATGAATTCACTGCGACTCTGGATCGCACCCTTGCCCAGGTCTTGGCCTACAACCTCAGCAAGCTCGCTGAACGACAGCAGATAGGCTGTCTGCTCGCCACCACGCACAGTGACGTTGCCACGGACGTTGCTCCCGAGGTGCTGGTGCAACCCGATCACGATGGCATCATCCACGTGGACTATGTCGAGAAGCAGCCGGGCAGACGGCGCATCTCGTTTTTTCCGACTGTCAGAACGGGGCGGGCACCCGTGCTGACTGGCCCTACTTCGCCCATTGGCACTATCGCAGCCACACGCTTGGCTTCGTCAAATGCATCACCCTCCTCTGGCACGGCACACGACCCATCGGCATCTGCGTCTTCGCTGCCCCCGCTCGTTCC
>CAYPJB010000201.1:0-8219 GCA_964410845.1 uncultured Bacteroidales bacterium
TTCCCGGGCGATGCCGAGAATAATGCCCATCACCTGCTCGTGCACGTCCTGGGGCTGGGTGGCACTGCTTTGAAAAACAATTGTCTGCGTGGCTGGGTGGCACTGCTCTGAAATATGATTGTCTGCGTGGCACTGTTTTGTGTACTCGCAAAGCAGTGCTGGTTCACGCGACATCTCCGCGTGCCTTACACTGCACTCGGAGTACCGAGTACAGTGCCACGAACAAACGCTGTCTGCTGTGGCACTGTTTTGTGTACTCGCAAAGCAGTGCTGGATCACGCTACGACTCCGCGTGATTTGCACTGCACTCGGAGTACCGAGTACAGTGCCACAGTTCCGTTCGCGATTTCACTTGCTCCTGCAGTTCAGCATGCTACCCTCTTGCCATGTTACCTGACCACTTCAAAAAGATGAAGCACTACGAGATCGAAGGGCACGCCCACTATCTCACCTTCTCGAACTATCGTCGTATCCCCATGCTCAGCAAGGAACAAACCTGCAATTGGTTCGTGAGTGCCGTCGCTAAAGCACGTGTCGAACTGGAGTTTGATCTTTGGGCCTGGGTCATCATGCCGGATCATGCCCATCTACTCATCTGGCCGCGTCGCCCGGCGTACAAGATGGGTCTTATCCTGCAAGCCATCAAGCAACCTGTTGGCATCCGCGCGATCGGTCATCTGCGTCGTCATGCACCGAAGTTCCTCTCCAGGTTGCGTGTCGTTAATAAGAATCGCACCTATCACCGCTTCTGGCAACCGGGCGGCGGCTTCGATAGCAATCAAGTGGAGCCCTCAGCCATCCACGAGATCATTGAGTACATCCACAACAATCCCGTGCGTGCCGGACTCGTGGCCAAGGCGACCGAGTGGAAGTACTCCAGCGCTCGCGATTGGGCCGGCATTCCGAACGTAAGACTACCCGTGGATCGCACCGTGCCCACCTGGCAAAACGTCCGAAAATGATGTGGCACTGTTATGTGTACTCACAAAGCAATGCGAGACCGCACAAAAACTCTGCGAGACTTGCACTGCACTCGGAGTACCGAGTACAGTGCCACAGCATCATAAAATGTTACTTTTGTCGCAAGGGCATCCAGTAACCCTGCTCGGTTAGCAGATGGTACTTGCCCCATTGATCGAGATGAAACACACGACCGGTACTGTCCTTGTGATATCCCGGACGGGTGAATGGAAGAACATAATTCCTGCCATCAGCATCGGTATAATGCTTGTTGCCTGCAATCACGTCTCCCATTTCCTTGTTACGATGATACGCCCGATTCATGCCTTCCAGCATATTGCGACGGGCAGCTTCATTCGCATCGTTCAGTTCTTCAACCCTTTGACGTTGTTCACTGATCTGTTGTCGTTCACGCTCGATGTAGCGTTGTACGCCCTGTGGGGTAAAGCCAGCCGTGCGGGCGAACCAGGTGACGTAGGCATGATAATGCAACGTACCACCCGCCTGACGAAATTCCTGGTATCGCTGCTGCACTTCGGGCATTCGCATCAACTGCTGCACGGATTGTTCGGCTCGAGCGTCTGCCTCCGCCACGATACGCTGCAAGGGTGCCAGGTAGGCATCGTTATCGAAAGACAGGTATCCGCCATAGCCGTATTGGGCACTGGCTGAGGTATGGCAGAAAGTAAATGCGGACATCGTGAGGATCATTGATCGAGCAAACATGGTTGGTACTCCAGAAAGGCGATTTTCATGTCACACGTACCTGTACAGCGAGTCATCATGGTTGTGACAGGAAAAACCAAGAATCCATAGGGAGTAGTCACAGCAGTTCGTACAGCTCTGGAGAGAATGCTTGCAACATTCTGCTGCAAGGTGGGAACCTCGGTCAGGACAGCCTGCAGCTCGGCAGAATCATGAGAGCTGAAGTTCTCCGTGTTGGGGCGTGCAGTCAGCGCAAGTCCACCACGAAAAGTCGAGAACGGTATTCTGCTACCCGGAGGGACAGCTTTGCCCGTTACAAACATTACTGAAAGGTTTGGCTCATCGTGGGATACCTGATGTAGAAGGAACTGACGCATCAGTTCCACAGTAACTAATACGGGAGTTCCCATGAAACTGTGCATTTCGTTCCGACCGATCCTCGCTGGCTTTGTCCTCATGTCGTTGACCTCGCTGGCTGCGGCCGATGGCCCCAGGAAACCTCAGATCAACCGTAAGCCAACCATCAGCCGGTCAGCCGCGGGGCGCACCGAAACGGTGGACAAGAATGAAAGCGTGTTGCTCAGAAAACGCATCGACAAGGCATCACCCCTCACACAGCCTGGCGCCGCGTCACGCACTGGCTTGAAACCACTCACCAGCACCAAGCCAGCCTCAGGTATCATTGCGATATTAATCGGCCTGTAAAGAACTAATCAACACGTGACGGATCTGTATGCCGTGGATTGTCTTGAATCGAAAACCACTTCCATCATAAAACTCTGAAGTGCCATGGAGGTGAACGTAAGCAATCTCCTCCGTGCTCGCAAGCACTGCAAATCACCTAGAGAAGCAGATGACGCAGCAAAGCCAAATCGTCCTTGCTTAACTCGTGCGGAAGTTGTTCGATAGTCCCCCACACTTGTCTGCGAAGGAACAGCAGGCCATCGGTGATGATGCCATCGTGGTCAAAGGCGAGTTGGGGCAACTGGTTGATGGGGAACCACTGCAGAGAAGCAGCATCGTCACCGGCATGGGCATTCGTCTCGTTCCAGGAGGCAATGCCCAGGTAAGCGACCGTCACCGTCCATCCCCGTGGATCACGCCCCGGGTCGCCATAGGTGCCAAATGGTACCAGATACTTCAACACTACCCCCGTTTCTTCATGCAGTTCACGATGAGCAGCTTCGAGAAGACGTTCACCTTCGTTGACAAAGCCCCCGGGTAATGCCCAACGATGCTGGAAAGGAGGTTGCTTCCGCTGGATGAGCAGCACCTGGATCTGGGCATCCTTCACTGTCACCACCAAAGCATCGACTGTCAGGGCAGGACGGGGGTAGTCATATTGATATTGCTTCGTCATGTGTCGTCTTCCAACACCTTGCAACCGGGGCGTCGTTCAAAGTCGACTTCGTGGTTAGTCTGACTCTACCATTGCCTCGAGGGCCTGCTGATTGTGGCGGCGACGGCGTTGTACTATCAGACCTCCAGTCAATCCAATCATCCCTAAAAGGACATAGGTCGCAGGTTCGGGCACAGCGGTAAGGTTGTAGCCAATGACATCGAACGCGGCGATATCGTTTGCGGTGATGATCAGCAGTTCGCCTACTGCTGCACTTGGATCCATGATGCCGGTAACCGGGACTTGAGCATTTTTCCAGTGACTAGCTTGCAGGCCGTCGCCGAAGTTGGTGCCGGTAGAAAATGGGGCAATGGCAGTCGTTCCACCATCAACCGAGAAGTACTTGGTGAACGTATCGGCTGTCCAATCGATTACACCTGGTCCGCCACCGGCTCCGATGCTGCGACTGGAAAAACGAAAGAGATCGAGAGGAGTGACAAACCTGAGTTGATTATCGTTCAATCCGGGAGCAGTGCCATTGCCGTCGAGATTGTCAACACCACTCATGAATCCAAGGGCATGTCCCAGTTCATGAGCAGCCACGCCGATGAAATCGACTTGTGTTGCGGTGATGCCATTGCTGCGATCAAAATCATACCCTTGTAGAGTTGTCATCGTGATAGTCGCATTCAAGCCAGTGTCATTGCCAGCGAGCAATCCCAGTGCCTTGGCATTGCTCGTTGTCAGGCGGATGGTGTTATTGTTTTCGGGCCCAGCCTGCCCAGACCCGCCGGCGCCTGTATCGAAGTAAGGTATTGCACTTACAACGCCGTTCGGATTATTGGCAGTGCGGTTGATATACATCGAGACATTCGGTCCTGCCTGCAGGTTGCCGGTGCTCGAAAAATCCCGCCCACTGGTGCGATCATTAAGCATGGCATTGCGGACGGCATCGTAGGAATATGGATCAAAGAAGCTGCTGGTCGATCCGATCTGGCCTGCTGGCAGAGCAGCGGCGTTGATGCGAATATTGAGGGTGATGGGATCATTGAAAACAGATGACCACATCGCCCCAGCCTGCTGGAACCCGGTCATCATCTGGGCAGAAGCAGTGCCTTGAATGAAGTTAAAGGTCAGTTGTGCCGTTGCTTTTGGCAGACCGATAGAGAGCAAGCCAATAAGAAGGCCTGCCATGAAGATGAAGCGAACCATAATAACCCCTCGATGAAGCATCCGACAATGTCATGATGCGACCGACAGCGTAGCTACCACTCCGGGAGCCAGGCTGTGATGACGTTGCCAATCCCTTGGCAATGATGATGAATCCATCATGGCTGAGGGGGCAGGAGGGGTCAACGAGCAATTGAAGGATTGATGGAATCCTTGCTCAGAGTGATAATGGAACTGTGTGTGTGTCGCTGCAGAGCGAACTGGACGTACTGCAGTGCTCCATGTTCGTGGTAGTCGCCAGCGAGTTTACCCTACTTCTGAATCATCTTCACCACAAACTGATGGGGCTTGGGTTTCACCAGTTCGTTGATCTTTGCCTGGGCGGCGTTGATGGCTTCCATGCGCCTGGCGAGTTCCTTCGGCTTGCGTTCGGCAGTCACGTCGGCGAGCCAGTCGGGTGCCTGAAACATGACGACGCTACGAAAACGCTGATGCACCATGCCATTCTTGGCCTGGATGGCGTTCAGTACTTGTTGCCCCTGATCATAAATGGGCCCTGCGGTGACATTGGCGAGGTTGACACCCTGTGCCAACTGTTCGTGGCTGTATTGTCCCACTTCAACATCATCGATTTTGATTGAGTAAGTCCCGGCATCGAGGCCCTTGATGGTCAGGCCATACCAGTTGAGATCTTTCATGTTGTTAGTGTAAGGCAGCATCGGGAGCCATTCCTTCTGCATCGGCATCGGCAGGCAGACATCGGTTCGGGTAAACGTACGGCTTTGAGTATCGCCGTCAGGCTTGCTGGCGGTGCAGTTCTGATTCTGAACCACACCAGTTTTGGCATCAATCACTAGGTCACTGACCAGAGCAGGGGCCTTCAACCCGGTGAGAATGGCATGAGCCATCAGTAAGCCACCGGGGGGCGAGGTATGGAAACCATCGTAATAGGGCTTGGCCGTCTGGGCCTTGGGATCGTCGTGGGCCATCTTTTCCTGAGCAGCGCGAGTGATGGCGTATTGATCGACGAAGAGTGCATGATGCTTTTCGGCTAGTTCACGCAGCGGTGCATAGAACTGTTTCTGCGTTTCGAGGTAGAGCTTGAAACGATCCTGAACGCGTGGGTCGACAGCGTTAGGCGACATCAGGACTACTTTGACGCCAGCCTTCTCCGCTGCTTCCAGCATGGCTGCTGTTTTGTCCCGATAATTCTTATTGGCGGCAGCATTGAAGGCTCCGTAGCCTGCGTCATTCATGCCGAAGTTGATCGTGACCACGTTTGGCTTTTCATTCAGCACATGCGATTGAAAACGATTCGCACCCCCTTGTGCCGTATCACCCCCGATGCCTGCGTTCAGAAAGGTGAACGATGCTTGTGGGAAACGTGTAGTCAGATAAAGTTCGAGGTAATTCGAGTACTGATACTGTTCGGTGATGCTATCTCCCAGCCAGACAATGCGGTGACCTGGCTGAAAGGGAAAATCCCTGGGTGGTTCGTTCAGCTGTGAATAACCGGGAAGGGACATGATCAACAGGCAGAAACAGGCCACGATGCGTCGCATGGAAACCTCGTCGAAGATCGAGTGAGTTATGAGTTCGAATCCTTCACAGTCAGTTGGTGGGTCGGGCAGGATCATGAAAATGACTGCGGCGTTGAGATTATACTACAGGTGCAGAGGTGCTGTAACACAATCTGGTCACTCGATTGGTTGAGAATTCATGGTACTTCACGGTACACGTTGTGGAACTGAAGTGTGGCGCGATCAACGACGAGTGCTTGAATGACAGGTGTTGGTGGCTTCGATGATGATTACCTTGCAGTAAGATTTAACAAGCAGAAGATGCAGAACACGCCATGCTGGTACTACGATGCGATAGCGTGATTCCATTGGCCTTGTAGTACTGAAACAGAAGTGTCATTATCATCCGCGCTGGCAGGTTCCTCGTACTTTGTCAGTAACTGAGCAACTTGATGCCTGGTATCAACCAGAATGGTGAGGATGTTGAGTAGCATCATCTCATTCTTGAATTGCTTCTTGCAGCAGGCATGAATGAGCTCGGATTTTAACTTCGCCAGTCGTTGATCCAGATACCCCGCCAGTGCTGCATTTTCCTTAGGTGCCTGGGTGTCTTTCGCAGTACCGCGAGCAACCAGTTCGATTTGTTGTATCTCATTCAGGTAATCGCTGGCAGATTTGTTGCTCTTGGTTCGCATCAAAGCGAACAGACTCAGGGCACCAGCACTGAACAAACCGAGGACACTCATAGCTTTTTTCACCATTTCTACGAGTTCATTGAGTATGTAGGGCTTGTTTCGATTTTCGTAGGCTACAGCACCCAGGTGAACGTGGTAGGGAGATGCTTTATCTTTCGAACTGACCGGTTGATATCGACGTGCAAATTCACCTTCAAAGATCTTGCTCATGAGCCGATAAATGGCACTGGTAGGGACATCTTTATGAGCAACTAACAGTAAACGCAGTCCAATAGTCTGACAATCCTGTTGGGGAATGGGTTTGCTACCCAGGTAGGTTCCAGCTGGAATGACTGCTTGTTCCATAAAGCTGTGGTCGATTATCGAATTGAGTGAGTTGCCATCTCGCGTGAGATTCATGGTGAATGCCCGTGAGAATGGCAAGGTAACCAGGCGATAGTCGGCAGCTTCGATCAAATCCTGGGCAACTCGGGATGGCAAGGTTGCTACCATGATCAGGGCATCAGGGAGATCATCGATCAGCCTGCTACGTTCCGGACCTGTTGCCTGCTGAATGGCTTTTGCTCGCTGGGAAAGTTCCTCGGCCCCCCAGGTATTGGGCTGGAAATCTCCAGGGGTGGAATCTGTGCTGGGTTTCATGTGAGCAAAAGCCAAAATTTCCAGCGACAGTGCATAAGCGCTGCTGCCTGGCTCACCGAGATTAATCCGTTTTCCACGGACGATGTCACGCAATAAGCCAGTTTGATCTGCCAGTTCCTTGCGAATCAGAAAGTGGGCTGGTTCGACATGGAATGCCGCGAGTTCTCGAACATTCTCTTTTCCAGTCGAGAGGATGCCTGAGGAAACGATGGCAAGATCGAGTGCTCCTGAATCTACGAGTTGGAGTGCTTCTTCTGATCCCGCCGTTGAGACCAGGTTCAATGAGATTCCAGAAGTACTGACAGTATCGCGAAGCTGCTCCGCCAACTGGTGACGACGAGTTGCTGTTCGTCCCGCGCTCATCCGAAGTACAATTGTTGAATCACTGAAGAAATAATTCCAAATGAAATACAGGGCAATAACACTCAACAAGCCGCTGAGTGTGAGAAGTCCCAGTCGTACACGACGAAACAACTGCTTGTTTTTCTTGAATTCAGAGATCATTGTCTCGGCCTGCCATGGTCCTTGATGAAGCGAGTGAAACCTGAGTTTTTGATGAAAAGTGGACCGGATGCAATATTAGTTGCCGATATAGCTTTTCGGGCAAAGGCAGTCATGATGCATTATTTATGCAGCCTGTTGTGGTGCTGAGAGCACAGGTGCATTCGATGCCACTGGCTGACGCACTGTGAACAATCTTTGCCAGAAACTGCGTTGGTAGCTTTGTGGATCGCGAACAAAGTGAACGAGCACCGCTGCAACGTGAGGACAAATGCCATATTTGCCTAGTGCACAAGTGCAATGGGCATCACAAATGCGAATGCCCGCGGTGCGAGCCCAGACGTAATAGACACCCGGCTGACCATCGCGAGGGAAACACCAGCCACGAATCATGCGTCCCGACTGGTAATGGGGATGGATCAGTCCTTCCTGGACGTAACGCAAGCCACGGTTGAATTGTGCTTCACCCACCCAGTTGTGAATGTTATTTTCGGTGACGAGTGTCGCCATTCCCTGAGCCATCCGTGACGCCAAAGCTGATGATGCGGAGAATTCCATTCTCCATGGGTGATGATACTACCGTGAACGAACTGCTGTGGGAAGAGGAAGTTGGTCAATGAATTTGAGCTATGACTTTTCTGCGATGGCGATCATGTAACTGCCTTGTCCACACCACTGAGCAATCCTGAA
>CAYPJB010000202.1:0-1645 GCA_964410845.1 uncultured Bacteroidales bacterium
AAAAAGGCACTCACAACGATGTGCCTGATGATTTCTTTCGGGGAATGAAAGAGTTCGTCATCCAACTTGTTGCCGAGACAGGTGGAAAGTAGATGAATAGATTGAAAGTATGACCAAGCTCAGCGTTAACATCAATAAGTTTGCCACCCTTCGTAATTCCCGAGGCGGCAATGTTCCCGATGTCACCCAGGCAGCCATCGATGCTCAACGGTATGGTGCTCAGGGCATCACCGTGCATCCCCGGCCTGATGAACGTCACATTCGGTACAGTGATGTCCGTGCCATCAAGCCACATATTACCACAGAGTTCAACCTTGAAGGCAACCCTCGCGAACAGAAGTTCGTCGAACTCGTGCTGGAAGTGAAGCCTACCCAGGTGACGCTCGTGCCAGATGCGGAGGGGCAACTCACTTCCGATCATGGCTGGGATACCATCACCCACCAGGACTATCTGCAGGAAGCAATATCCCTCTTTCAGGAAGCAGGCATCCGGACATCAATCTTCATCGACCCTGAACGCAATCTCATTGAAGCAGCCAAGACGACAGGAACGGATCGGATCGAACTCTATACCGAGCCCTATGCAGCAAAGTATGCAGCCAATCGCGATGAAGCAGTGCTGCCCTTTACAGCAGCTGCGGTGCGAGCGACAGAACTGGGACTAGGCATCAACGCCGGTCACGACTTGAGCCTCGAGAACCTGCGATTCTTCAAAGAACGAGTGCCGGGACTGCTCGAAGTCTCCATCGGCCACGCGCTCATTGCCGATGCGCTCTACTATGGCCTCCGCAACACGATCAAAATGTACCTGGCAGAGCTCTCGTAGGGCACGTTGAACGTGCCTCACCAAAGTGAGATTACAATGCAACGCTGATGGGATAAAACCCATCAGCGTTGTTCGTTGTGTTTATCTAACAAATAACGAGCACGGAAATGGTGAGGCCTGCGCAGCACACCTTATAACACACCGGTCCACTTCAGGATGGGTTCTCTCGCTGCCTTCGCTTCATCGGGGCGGCAGATGGTAAGTGTTGTTGGTGCCGATTGTAGCAGTGCCGGGTCTTCACTCTTCATTTTGATGAGGGCATCAGCGTAGGCATCAAGGGTTTCTTTGCTCTCGGTTTCGGTGGGTTCCATCATCAACGCTTCAGGAACGATGAGAGGGAAGTAGACTGTTGGAGCGTGGAAGCCATAGTCGAGTAAACGCTTGGCAATATCCATCGCGGAGACGCGACGCTCGCGGCGGTCCTTGCGGGCACTGGCGACAAACTCGTGCATGCAGCGGTCCCCATTCGGCACTTCGTAGTGATCTTTCAGCAGTGCCAGCAAGTAGTTGGCATTCAGCACTGCCTGTTCGCTGATCTCTTTCAGTCCCTCTGGTCCCAGGGTGCGAATGTAGATGTAGCCTCGCACGAGGATACCAATGTTGCCATTAAAGCTGCGTACACGACCGACCGATTTGGGACGATCATTGTCCAATGAGTAAGTGCCATCTGATTTCTTCACCACAACGGGGGCGGGCAGATACGGAGCGAGGAAGTCGCGAACCGCAATCGGGCCGGCACCGGGGCCACCTGCACCATGCGGACCGGTGAAGGTCTTGTGCACGTTGTAGTGCATCATGTCAGCGCCGAAATCACCCGGA
>CAYPJB010000202.1:1663-8195 GCA_964410845.1 uncultured Bacteroidales bacterium
CATGTTCGCGCCATCAAGGTAGATCAAACCTCCTATCTCGTGAACCATTTTGGTGATCTCGAGAATCTTCGTCTCGAACAGGCCACAAGTATTTGGGTTGGTGATCATGAAGACAGCAGTATCAGGGCTGAGCTTCGACTTGAGATCATCGAAATCGACCAGGCCTTTGGCATCGCTCTTCACCGTGATCACTTCAAAACCAGCGATGACTGCACTGGCAGGGTTAGTGCCATGAGCGGAATCGGGGACGAGCACCTTGGTTCGCTTCTGGCCTTTATCTTTGAAGTAGGCTGCAGCAACCAGAAGTGCTGCGAGTTCACCTTGGGCACCAGCAGATGGCTGGAGCGATACAGCAGGCAACCCAGCGATCTCTCCAAGGTATTCCTGCATGCCGTAAAGAAGTTCGAGCATGCCCTGGGTGGAGGTGTCAGGCTGGAGCGGATGCAGATTGACAATACCTGAAAGAGAGGCAAGCCGTTCATGCCGCTTCGGGTTGTACTTCATGGTACAGGAACCCAGCGGATAGAAGTTGGTGTCGACCGACATGTTAAGGGTAGAGAGGTTGACGAAGTGTCTGAGCACATCGCTTTCTGCCACTTCGGGGAGAGGCAGCGGCTTGTTGGCCAGGTGCTGCTGCGGAATCAGCTTCTCGATGGGCTGCACAGGCACATCGCTCGCTGGCAGACGATGACTGCGACGACCGGATTTGTGAAGTTCGAAGAGGAGCTGAGTCGATTGACGCTTATCCATAAGGCTGCTGCACCTGGCGTGGAATGACAGATTCTTCTGATTATCAAGATACATAGATTCTATGAATTTGGCTCAGTGTGTTGGTATCGTTTCCTTGAGCTTCTTGAGCAAGCCGACGCTGCTGGCTCCAGTGACAATCAGATCATTTCCACCAAGCACAGTACCGACGATTTCGCCTGCTTCGTTGACGATGATGGAGCCCAGAAGTTTTTCCGTTTCAATGCGATCAATCATGGTAATACTGATGGCTTTGTCACTATCAGATGCGATTCTACCTTTCAGCCAGGAGTGAGCTGTGGACTTGATCCAAACTGGACTGCTTTCTTCGGAGAGTCGGCTTCGCAGGGGGAGGCGAGCCTTAACCTGGTCAGGCAGCTTCCACCAGGCGAGGTCATTCGCCAGGTCAGGCTTGGCCAGAAGATTCGGATGGTTGTCATGTGTAAAGGTGCCGAGCCAATCAGGTTGCAATTTGAGCGATCTGAACGGCGATTGTTTGGGGACGAAGCTGATATGCCTGATGCCCTCCCATTCAGAACGAGTGAGCCGGCTGGCCAAGGTCACCAAAAATGGCTGGTTGTCGGCATCGTTAACGACATAGCAAGTGATTGGCTGTTCGGTTCGATCGTGGATGGTGCAGGTTAGTTGCACCATGGTATTGGCTGGAAGCAAGGGTGGTTTGGTGTGTCCAGTCAACGGTTTCAAAGCCGGCATAGTGGATCGTGGGACTGATAGTCCAGCCTTTGGCATACTGGTTGCTGCTACAGCAGTGACATACTTGTTAGAACGCTGCTGAAGGGCGTAGTAAAGCACGCCCAGTGAGCCACAGAGAAGCACCAGACAGGAGAACTGCACGATAAAGTCGAGCGTGGAGGAACGCTGTTCGTCACTCATGAAAGAGTACCAAAAGCAACTTCGATGCATTCTACGCTGAAGTTCAGTGTTGATATCAAAAAAAACAGCCAGGCTAGTTGCCTGGCTGTGAAGATGCATCGATGATTGCTTAGTTGGAGAACTCCGGTCGTCGCGAAGCCAGCATATTCTGCAGACGTGTGACGATACTGGAGTGCATCTGGCTTACCCGACTTTCGGACAGGTCGAGAGTCTGGCCAATTTCTTTCATCGTCATCTCTTCGTAGTAGTAGAGAATGATGATGAGGCGTTCATTGCGACTGAGCCCGCGAGTGACCAGTTTCATAATGTCGCGGTTCTGTATGCGATTGGTCGGGTCTTCAGCCTTTTTGTCTTCCAGGATGTCGATCTCCCGCACATCCTTGTACGAATCAGTCTCATACCATTTCTTGTTCAGGCTGACGAGGCCCACCGCAGCGGCTTCGCTGGCATGCTTGGCGTAGTCTTCGAGAGACATGCCGAGCTTCTCAGCAAGTTCATCAGGACGAGGTGGTCGGCCAAGCGAGACTTCCAGAGCTTTACGCATCTGTTCGAGCTTGCTGGCCTTGCTGCGCACCAGGCGAGGTACCCAGTCCATCGTGCGGAGTTCGTCAAGCATGGCACCGCGTATACGGGGCACACAATAGGTTTCGAACTTCACGCCACGGTCCAGATCGAATGCTTCAATCGCATCGAGCAAACCGAAAGTGCCTGCACTGATGAGATCATCGAGTTCGACACCATCGGGCAGACGAGCCCAGATGCGTTCTGCGTTATACTTGACCAGCGGCAAGTAATGCTCGAGCAGACGATTACGACGATCTAACGTAGCTTCCGTGCGATAGTCGCGCCAGAGTTGGCCTACGTCCTGCTCTACGTGCGTTACCATGCATGTCTCCCCGGTCGGAGAGCCTGGGTGGGCGTGCGAGAGTAAGTCTGAACGCGAAGCTGTAGCAGGACGTACGAATCCCCCGAGTCGGCCGTCCCTGGCCCCGATTTCATCCCTGTTCTCGCAAGGCTTGCGCCTCCGTGCGCCGCACCCTGCTTGCTCCATCACCCCGAAACCATCGCCGTGCGCGATGATGCTGCTCGTTACTATCGGCTCTCGCCCTGCAGGAGATTCAGAAAAACCGGCAGGCTTTCCGTAACCCCACTGCCTGACTGAGCTACCGGCTTGCAGCAGCGATCAAGCGAGGGGGCACATAATCCAAGTAGCTCACTCTGTCGAGAGCAAAGTAACCGGAAATTCGACCTCACGGACCATTTTGCAAGAATGACAATATCGGCTGATAAATTAGGGAGGGTAGATGGTTTTAATGGAGTTGTTTGTTGAGAGTTGTCGGCTTCAGTTGGTTAAGAATTGAGAGCTGAGCGAGCAATGGTAGTTCTGATAGATTGAATCATTTGGCTATTTCTGAGCCTATAACATCAGCAAACAGTCAGCAAGTTCATCGAAAACAGTCACGCTCAACTCTCAACTCAAGACTCATACCATAACCCTATGTCAACCACTCCGAATGATCCTAATCCGCTGTCATTAGCTCATGTAGTTGGCCAAAGTGCGCTCATGCAGACGGTGTCGAATCGCGTGCGGCAGGTGGCAGGTTCACGTTCCAGCGTTCTTGTAGTGGGTGAGACTGGCACAGGTAAGGAACTGATCGCCAAGGCGATTCACCTCTATAGTCCACGGGTGGATGGTCCTTACATCCGAGTGAATTGCGGGGCTCTCAGTGAAGGTCTGCTGGAGAGCGAGTTGTTTGGCCACGTGAAGGGGGCGTTCACGGGGGCTGTTGACAACAAGACTGGCCGATTCGAAGCGGCACATACAGGGACGATCTTCCTCGATGAAATCAGCAGCATGAGCCCCAAACTCCAGGTCAAGCTGCTGCGAGTGCTCCAGGAACGGGAATTTGAACGTGTTGGCGAAAGCAGAACCATTCGAGTTGATGTGCGCGTGGTAGCTGCGACGAATCAGTTCCTTGAAGATGAAGTTGATGCACACCGGTTTCGGGAAGATCTGTACTACCGTTTGAACGTTGTGCCCATCTACCTGCCACCTCTCCGGGAAAGGCAGGGCGATATACCGCTCCTTATTGAACACTTCCTGGCACGCTATGCCAAAGAGAACAAGAAGGAGATCAAGGAAATCGAGCCGAAGGCCATGGATTGGCTGCTGCAGCATCGCTGGCCAGGCAATGTGCGTGAGTTGGAGCACACTATAGAACGTGCAGTCGTGCTGGCCCGCCATCCGATCATCACGCTTGATATCCTGGTTCCCACGAGCCACCGTGGTGATCGTCAGCCTCGCACTGGTAACAGCAAAGCAGCAGATCTGCCAGGCAGTATTCGCCAACTGGTGCAGATTGGCTTGAGCAGTCAGCGAGCGGAAAATCAAACGCTCTACGATCATCTAGTGGGTGGGCTGGAGAAAGAACTCATTCAGCAAGTGCTGGAAGAGTGCGAAGGCGTGCAAACCAAAGCTGCCAGCCGACTTGGAATTAATCGAAACACTTTGCATAAGAAGATGCAGGAATTCGGTCTGGCAGAAAGCGAATAGCTGTTAGAATCTCTGAGAAACAACTGCTCGGGTACGTCTAAGCAAATGACATGCGAGATGATAGGATAATAATCACTCTGTGGATCATCGCATGGACGAAGCGAACGTACCACCTTCGAAAGCAGTGCAGGACTACCTGAAAACATTGCACCGACTGGGTGGGGCTGATGAACTGGTAACGCCAGTCGATATTGCAGCCCGGCTGAACGTGCGGGCTCCTTCCGTCACCGGTATGCTTAAACGTCTGGCAGAATTGGGCTATATACAATACGAATCAGGCAAAGGTGCCAGGCTCACGGAACTGGGAACCATGGAAGCCCGACGTGTAATACGTCGACATCGCCTGGTGGAACTGTTCCTGCATCAGGTTCTCAAGCTTGATTGGAGCGAACTCGATGCAGAGGCGGAAGCCCTCGAACACGCCATCTCACCTCGCTTGGAGCAGGCGCTGGCTCAGTTTCTGGGCGAACCCGTGGAAGATCCGCATGGCCATCCGATCCCCAGTCGTGATGGTGTGCTGACCAAGCGAACGCTGTTGCCTATCACCACGTTTCAGCCAGGCGACAGTATTCTCATTCGTGAGGTGCCTGATGAGCAACCAGATCGACTACGCCGATGGCAGGAACTGGGGTTGATGCCCGGGGCAACTGCCTTGTTTGTTGGTCACCAACCTTTGGATGATCTGTACGAATTACGTATCGGTCAGAATGTATTGCGATTGGGACGCGAAGGGATTGCTGGAATTCTTGGCGAAAGGGTGAGTGCCTAGCGATGCTAGAAGTAGAAATGAAATTTCCGGTTCAGAATGCTTCGCAGATTCAATCGAAACTGCAGGCTCTAGGCTTTCGCGGTGCGCCGGTTCAGTTCGAAGTGGATCGCTACTACAATGCTCCCGATCGTGACTTTGCCCAGACCGATGAAGCCCTGCGAATCAGGCAACACGGAGAAAACGTCAAGCTGACCTACAAGGGCCCTAAGCAAGGTAATGCTGGGAAAGTGCGGAAGGAACTGGAACTGGCTCTGGCGGCAGGCACCGCTGAGACAATGCATCGATTACTTGTTGCGTTACGTTACTCGCCATCCATTGAAGTGCGCAAACAGCGAACCAAATACTATCATCCTGCTCAGAAGGATATCGAAATTGCCTGGGATGAGGTGGAGCAGCTAGGCACCTTCATCGAATTGGAATTGCAAGTGCCTGAAGGTGACCAGGCTGAAGCATTACTGGTCTTGCAGGCTATGGCACAATCATTGGGGCTGGGACCGGAAGAGCGACGATCTTATCTGGAATTGCTCCTGGCAAAGAGCCATGGTACTTAATTAAAAGTAAGCGATTTCAACAACAAAACAGCCGAGCGAAGTTCGCTCGGCTGTTTGTCAATCAATCTGGTCTAGTCGTCGAGGCCGTCAGTCGTAACAGCCAGTGACAGATCTACTTCGTCATCCGAGGTACTGACGTTTCCGGTGGCATCCAGGAAGATTTTATCCTGGAGGATTTCCTGAATTACCGTCTGCATGCGGTCGCCACCTTTCACATCCACCAGTGGCCTGGCACCTGCACTCAACATCGTCAGTCGCTTTTGAATCAGGGTCGATAGCTTGAAACGTCCACCGACTTTATTGACGATGCTCTCTTCCTTCAATTCATCAATCATCGCGCAGTATCTCCCTCTTGGTCAAGAGATTAACATATACATGAACAGATGAATTGCTACTGGCAGGAAGGCAAAACGCTCATATTTGCAACTGAATGCTGACGCTTGCAGAGTTTGGCTGGCACAAGCGAAAATGTGGGGAATGGACAAATATGATACAGCATTCGTCGAATAGCCTCAGTAGTTACAGCGAGCAGGATTCACCCCGGAGACAGCAGCACGAACAGGTGGGCTTGGCAAACGTGCTGCTGACTCCGGGTGATAGTAAGCACATCTGCCAGACAATAATCAATCGCTAAAACATTTAACCCTGGGTACGCCTTTGCCAGATGATTATAACTGATCGCCCTGCCGCATGCAGGACCAGCCAATCCATCCACCGGGAACAGCGTACGAGAACATTATCCCAAAAAGAGATTTGCCTGGCTGTAGGTAGTGAAGCTTTAAGAAACAGTCGATTGGCAAGCGAAGCCAATAGCCCTACGCTATCGAGATAGAATCCCTTCTCAATCTTGCAGTTGTCAGGTGTTATCCGCTTGAGGGCTCTGAGGGTATAGCGGCGGAAGTGCCCAATCTTAGTGTCAAACGGCGAAAAAAGAAACTGATAGGCGGGGCTGAGAATAATCAGCCGGCCACCGGGCTTCAGTAACCGGGCTGCTTTTTCCACTTCCACTAGATCAGC
>CAYPJB010000203.1:0-3741 GCA_964410845.1 uncultured Bacteroidales bacterium
GCTGCACCTTCGCCAACACCGACAGACAACTCTGGATTTTACATTCTAGGCGGTGACGACGGTTCACAAATCGGTATCGCACCGGATAAGCATAGGGGATTCAGAGGAGACATTCTTCGATTCGATTTGAAGTCAACATCCTGGGTTAAAGCTGGTCATACTGTTGAGCCCCGTGTCACAGTCCCTTGTGTTATGTGGGGAAACTCCTGGATCATACCTGGCGGTGAAGTTCGTCCTGGTGTACGGTCACCTGAGGTCTTCGTATTCACTCCTGGAAAGAAGAATTAAACCCAACATGCAGCCAAACTCAACATCGTACACTCGAACGGCGTGGCTGATCGTCGTGCTATTAATGCCGGTCGCATTACTCAACTATCTTGACCGCCAGATGCTTGCATCCATGAAGACATCGGTGATGGCAGATATCCAGACCATTGGCAGTGAAGCTAATTGGGGATTAATGCTCGGACAGTTCAAATGGGTGTATGCAATCCTCAGTCCCATAGGCGGCTATATCGCAGACTGGCTGAGCCGTCGGCTTACCATTTGTGGGAGCCTCTTCGTCTGGTCGGCAGTGACATACTGGACCGGACACGTTTCGACCTACAACGAATTGCTTTGGGCTCGTTCGCTAATGGGTATCAGCGAGGCTTTCTATATTCCCGCCGCCTTGGCACTCATCACGGACTTCCATACCGGCCAAACTCGTTCGCGAGCTGTCGGTCTGCACCAGATGGCTATCTACTGTGGAGTCATCGCGGGCGGTTTCGGAGGGTATGTGGCAAGCAATCCGGATCTTGGTTGGCGTATGGCCTTCATGGTCTGTGGACTGGTCGGCATGGTTTACGCACTTCCACTGGCTCTATTGCTTAGAGACGCACCAAAACGAGATGTCGCCGGTTCCAGGCCAACCCTGACACCACTCCGCGCAACTATTGAGCTTTTCTCCAATCCATCGTTCATCCTTCTCGTTCTCTATTTTACCTTACCAGCGCTTGCAGGTTGGGTGGTACGAGACTGGATGCCAGCCATTCTCAAGGAGCAGTTTGGCATCGGACAAGGTGAAGCAGGCGTGGCTGCGACGGTTTACTGGCAAGTTGCGGCCATTGTCGGTGCTGTCGGGGGAGGCTGGCTGGCAGATCGCTGGATGCAAAGGCATCAACGTGGCAGAATTAATGTCAGTGCCATTGGCATGTGCCTGATCGTCCCGGCCATTTTCGGCGTGGGCAATGCCGGTTCACTTTTTGTCGCGGTTGCATTCCTGATCCTGTTCGGAATCGGCTGGGGATTTTTTGACTGCAACAATATGCCCATACTTTCCCAGATCGTTCGCTCTGACTTACGCGCAACAGCCTATGGTGTGATGAACTTTGTCAGTATCAGTTGTGGTGGCCTCGCCGATTGGGGGTTTGGGCTTCTGCGTGATCGAGCGGTACCGCTGAATGTCATCTTCAGCGTCTTCGCCTCTGCGGCCATCATTTCTGTAGTACTTGTACTTCTCATACGTCCACGGCCTGACCTTGCTGCACAGGAGAATCTTCGTTGACCATCAAACTTCACGGTCTGGTTGCCGCTGTCCATACGCCATTCGATTTGCAGGGACAACTCCATCTTGAAGTTGTCGTAAAGCAGGCTGAGTATTTGCTCAGTAAAGGTGTATTCACCGTCTTCATTGGCGGTAGCACCGGCGAGAGTCACTCATTGACCGTTGACGAGAGACTCGTGCTTGCACAGAGATGGAGCGACGTTGTTCGCGGAACAAAGTTGCAGCTGGTCGTACACGTTGGCTCGAATTGCATAACTGACGCACGTCATTTAGCATCTCAAGCCCAGACCCTTCATGCTGACGCCATCTCGGCACTTGCTCCCAGCTATTTCAAGCCGAAGTCGCTCGATTCGCTCGTATCCTGCTGTGCCGATATCGCGGGAGCAGCGCCAGAATTGCCATTCTATTTCTATGACATACCAGTACTGACAGGTGTCCAGTTCTCAATGCCGGAGTTTCTCCGTCTTGCAAGTGCCCGCATCCCAACACTAGCCGGAATCAAGTTCACCAATTCTGATTTGATGTCGTATCAAAGGTGTTTGCATTTTGAGAATGGACGATTCGATATTCCATGGGGAGTAGACGAGTACCTGTTGGCAGCACTTGCCCTGGGAGGAGTTGGTGGCGTCGGAAGCAGCTATAACTTTGCCGCTCCGATTTATCATCGGATGATTAAAGCATTTCATCAAAACGATTTGGAAACAGCGCGCCGTGAGCAATTCTGTTCAGTTCAGCTCATCGATCTGCTGAGCAGATTTGGCTACATGGGAGCCGCCAAAACAGTCATGAATTTTCTAGGCGTTGACGTTGGCCCTGCTCGTTTGCCGAACACCAATCTGACAGCTGAGGAAGTAACCACGCTTCGTAAATCGCTGGAATCTCTGGGTTTCTTCGATTGGGTAACTAGCTGACGATATCCTCACCCTCAACGAGTGATAACATCCTATACTGCAGGATTTTTCCCACCCTGTTGAAGCGTGCTTACAATAACCACGATGAGCGACAAAGTCAGGAGATAGCAGCATGGGTGAAATCTATCTTGGCAGGCTTTTCCGTATCCCCTTCCGGCTGCATTGGAGTTGGTTCCTGGCATTATTCCTGATTTCATGGACGCTTTCCTCTGGCTTCTTCCCACAAACTCTCGCCGAATACCAGGGTGAACAAAATGTCTACTGGCTGCTGGGGATCCTGGCTGCGTTAGGACTGTTCGTCTCCATCATCCTGCATGAACTGGGACATGCGTTTGTCGCACGTCATTATAGAATTCTCGTGCGGGGCATTCGTTTATTCGTTTTTGGTGGAATCGCAGAGTTGGGAGGGGAGCCACGTAAGCCGAGACACGAAATCCTGATTGCATTGGGCGGACCTGCTGTCACTCTGCTCCTTATTCTTTTCTACAACTTGTGTCTCAGTCTGTTGCTCGCAGGAAGTTCTGTTCAATGGGAAATTACGAACAGCATACTCAAACTGCAAGGAGGTAGCTTGGTCGCTGCTGGCGGAGCTGCAGTGCTTTTTTATCTGGGCATGATCAACACCATGGTACTTGTCTTTAATCTTATCCCGGCATTTCCTCTGGATGGTGGTCGTGTGCTTCGTGGCATTATCTGGGCAGTAACGGGTAACTTCATGACGAGTACCAGACTAGCTGGTTCCGTCGGAATCGCATTTGCCTGGTTTCTCTTTATCAGTGGCTTTCTAACAGCCTTTCAAGGCAATCTGTTAGGTGGTGTCTGGCTCTTTTTCCTCGGCACGTTTCTGCAGAATGCTGCGCAGTCCAGCATTGCCTACGCTCAGCTTCGACAAATTCTTCCCGGAGTAAGCGTAGCTGATATGATGCGACGAAATCCGGTCACACTTGATGTCAACCTGACATTAAAGGATGCAGTTGAACAGTACTTTATGAGCTATCCATATAAAGCTTATCCTGTGATTCATGATGGCAAGTACGTCGGAATGCTGACCCTGCGCGGATTGCAGAGTGTGCCTCGTGATCAGTGGGATCACCGACGCGTTGGCGAAGTTCTGACACTGGGTGGTGAGCAAGCCATCATTTCACCAAGATTGCCTGTCATGCTGGCCCTGCAAAAACTGGCAGAAAGTGGGCAAAGTCGTCTGGCGGTGGTGGAGCAAGGCACCTTGGTGGGCCTGCTGTGTAGTCGCGATGTCATGAGTTTAATCGAAAACCGGGCCGGCCT
>CAYPJB010000203.1:3841-6362 GCA_964410845.1 uncultured Bacteroidales bacterium
ACCATAACACCCGATGATCCATGGCATTGCAGAAGCTGATCAGCTTGTACTTGCAATCTGCTACCTAAGCGGTAAGATTCAGTCTCGCATTAGCTCACTCGTCCAGATCCTACGGACAGAGCATTCCCACCAGGCAGGCTGCAAGCATGTTGTCCATTTTCGGTTCCTCCACATCGGGCTATTGTGATCGTCATTCTCGCAGAAGTTTTCTTCGTATTGGTGGTCTTGCGACCATGGCTGGTGGACTTTCACTGACAGATGTTTTGCTGGCTCAAACTGCACATACCGTTCCCACCAGTCACAAAGCCATCATTCATATCTACCTGGGTGGAGGGGCTCCGCATCTGGATACGTTTGATCTGAAACCTCAGGCGCCAGCGGAGATTCGAGGGCTTTTCAAACCCATTAAGACAAACGTTCCGGGCATTCAAATATGCGAACTATTCCCTCGTCTGGCCCAACGAATGCACCAATGCTCTCTCATTCGCTCAATTGTCGGAATGCGTGATGAACACGCTCCGCATCAATGCTACACCGGATGGTATTCGAGTGGTGCCAGCAGCATGCAGAATCTCGGTGGCAGACCAAGTGTTGGAGCATCCGTCGCCAAATTGCTGGGACCACGAGATCCATCCGTTCCACCTTTCGTCGGGTTAGCTCCGTTAACTGGCCATCGTCCGTATACCGATCCAGGCATCTCCGGTTTCCTGGGGCCTGCGTTTAATGCCTTCAAGCCTGATGGCCCGGGCATGGCGAACATGAGGCTACGCAATATCACCCTTGAGAATCTTCAGGATCGCAAGCAGCTGATCGAGTCGTTTGATTCACTCAAAAAGGAAATCGATTCGACGAGAGTGCTTGAAGGAGCAGACACTTGCTTACAACGCGCCATGGAAGTACTTACTTCCAGTCAATTGGTAGATGCACTGGATCTCAGCAAGGAAGATCCTCGTTTACGCGATCGATATGGCAGTGGCAAACCCTATCAACACTCCGGCGATGGAGCCCCGACCAATAACGAACAACTGCTGCTAGCCCGGCGTCTTGTCGAAGCGGGGGTGCGCGTCGTCACACTCACCTATGGCTTCTGGGATGGCCATGGTGGTAATTTCGACCTGATGCGTGATCATGGCCCCAAGCTGGATCAATGCCTGTCTGCTTTGCTCGAAGATCTGGAACAACGTGGTTTGAGTGACGAGGTGGCTGTGGTGGTGTGGGGAGAATTTGGCCGCACCCCACGCATCAACAAAGATGCAGGCCGCGACCATTGGCCACAAGTCAATTGCGCCCTTGTAGCTGGTGGTGGGCTGCGAGGGGGCCAGGTGATTGGTGCTACCAACCGTCTGGGAGAATATGCACAAGACCGTCCTGTGCATTTTTCAGAAGTCGTTTCGACCATGTATCACGTGATGGGAATTGATACGACCAAAGTCACCATCAATGATCCAACCGGTCGTCCTCAATATCTGGTGAACGGCGAGCCCATCAAGGAACTGATAGGTTAAAGCCTCGCTCTTGAACTATCAGGTAGTTGTACTCGATTGTTTCTTGATCACATAACTGACACAGCTCTCGATCGTCATGAGCTGGGGATAGTCCTTTTCAGGGATGTCGATCTTGAACTGTTTGTGTAGTCCAATGATAAAGTTGAGGAAATCAACCGAGTCCAGGTCGAGTTGATCCCGTAAGTTCTGTTGCAGCTGAACCTGAGATGGTTCTGTTTCCGGAGCAACAGCACATAGTTGCTGAAAGACAATCGCTTTGATTTCATCCGGGTTCATAGCTTGCCTGGCTCCTGTAACAGTTTATCGATGGCAGCAAGAAAACGCCCTCCACTGTGTCCGTCGCTTACGCGATGATCAGCAGCCAGCGTAACTGTGACGACTGGCCGAACCACCAGTTGCCCGTCAACAACCCATGGCCTTTCCACGATTTTGCCGAATCCGACAATCGCAACCTGTGGTGGATAGATGACACCGTACACAGACTCAACCCCCTGCTCTCCCAGACTGGTCACTGTAATGGTTGGATCTGCCAGTTCTGAACTGCGCAACGTTCCAGCTCTCGCACGATTGACAAGATCGCGAATACTGTTCATAAGTTCAGTTACAGTCAGTTGGTCAGCATGATGAACAGCCGGAGCTATCAGGCCACCCTTACGAAGTGCGACAGCAACACCTGTGTGAATTTCATTTTTCAGTTGCACCCTGGTTCCGTCCCAGGTGGCATTCATTTCCGGCGTGACTTTCAAAGCCAGGGCAACAGCCTTAATAAGCAACGCAATGGCAAGCAGACGTTCCGTGGGAGGGTGTTTTGCATTCTCCTCGGCGAGCCATGTCATGACTGACTGCAAATCAATGGTCGTGGCCAGATAGTAGTGTGGTATCTCACGTTTTGATCGAGACATGGCTGCTGCAATCGTTTCACGCAGTCTGGCCTGCCGATCATCTTTCGGTGCAACAGATGCAGACGCGGCTCGTTCCACATCTTCCCGTGTTATAGCGCCTTGCGGCCCCGTTCC
>CAYPJB010000203.1:6462-8180 GCA_964410845.1 uncultured Bacteroidales bacterium
GTCATATCTGATCCCAGTTTCGGCATGATGAAATCAGCCATGACGATTCATTATCTCCACAACAGTTTTGACTACCGTTTCAGACTGAGGAAGTGCTACGTCCTCCAGGTGCATGGCATAGGGTATAGGCACCTCGGCTGAACAGATGCGAGCAACAGGGGCATCGAGATCGTAGAAACCTTGTTCCATGATCTGCGCGCTGATCTCTCCTGCAAGGCTACCTGTTTTCCACCCTTCATCGATTATCACAGCTCGGTGTGTCCTGGAAATAGAATGAAGAATGGTCTTCATGTCCAATGGACGCAACACTCGAAGATCAATCACTTCAGCATCAATACCCTGTTTGGATAACGTCTCGGCTGACTTCATCACTTTGGGGAGCGATCCACCATAGGTAATCAGCGAGATATCTTTGCCAGGTCGACGAATGGCTGCCTGACGCAGCGGCATAGGTGTAGCAGTTTCATCTACATCGCCAGACACCGGCAGCAGCATGATATGCTCAAAGATAAAAACCGGATCAGGCTCCTGAAGTGCCTGACGCAACATGTAACGAGCATCTGTTACCGTCGCCGGTGCCAAAACAGTAATACCCGGGATATGAGCATACCAGCATTCCAGGCTGTTGGAATGTTGAGCAGCCACACGACGGCCTCCTCCTGTTGACATCCGAATCACCACCGGAACACTGACTTGACCTCCAGACATGTGGCGGAGTATGGCAGCATTATTCAGAATCTGATCGAGTGCGAGCAGACTGAAATTGACCGTCATAATCTCGATGATCGGTCGCATACCATTTATTGCAGCACCAATACCAGCTCCAACAAATGCGGATTCCGAGAGTGGAGCATCCCGAATGCGTTCAGGTCCAAACTCTTCATACAAACCTTTACTACAGGCAAATGCACCACCGTAGCGACCGACGTCTTCCCCTATGAGAAAGACTTTCGGATCGTTTAGCAGAGCTTCTCGCAGTGCTGCTCGAATGGCTTCGCGAAAGGTCATGCTGGTCATATTGATACCGGAGTGTGAACGTCTTTGAGCAGGTCTTCTATTGGCTCCCAGGGACCTGTCTCTGCGGTCTCGATTGCTTGCCTTATTTCCTCTGCCACACGATCTTCCATAAGTTGTAGATCCTGCGCATTCGTTAACCCGGCGGATTTCAAATGTGTGATAAACAACTGTATGGGATCGCGTTGTTTCCACACCTCCACTTCATTCTTGTTTCGATAGAGTTCAGCATCGTACATCGAGTGTGCACGAAACCGGTAGGTACGCATTTCCAGGAAACAAGGACCTTCGCCGCTTCGAATCGAATCAAGAGCGGATTGTGTACCCGTTCGCACAGCCAGGATATCCATTCCATCAATCACCTCAGCAGGCATGCCATAGCTTTTTGCTTTAGCAGCAATATCAGCCTGTGCCTGATGACGCACCAGGTGGGTTCCCATGGCATAATCGTTGTTTTCACAGAGAAAGAGCACAGGTAACTTCCAGAGAGCAGCCAGGTTTAGTGATTCATGAAACTCACCTTCTGCAACCGCTCCATCGCCAAAGATACACATCGTGACGTGATCATTCTGTTGCATCTTGTCAGCCAGTGCCATACCAACTGCCAATGGCAAACCACCTGCAACAATTGCGTTACCACCGAAGAATCGCTTGCTGGCATCAAAGATATGCATCGAACCACCACGACCCCGGCTGCATCCATT
>CAYPJB010000204.1:0-8141 GCA_964410845.1 uncultured Bacteroidales bacterium
CGCGACTGCATCACAAGATACGGCACGTACCCATGCTGAGACGTTCAGCAGCGATGTGCAGCCGATACTCAAGCAATACTGTTTGAGCTGCCATTCCACGATTGCCAAGAAGGGCAGTCTCGATCTGGAACGATTTGCCCGTGTAGACGACATCCGCAAGGATCTGAAACCCTGGCAGAACATGATCGAGCAGATCGAGTCGGGCGAAATGCCTCCGAAGAACAAACCTCAGCCGAAAGCTGACGAAAAGAAGCGGCTCGTCAAATGGGTGAAGGAGTTCCTGGATCACGAAGCCAAATCACGTGCGAATGATCCCGGCCATGTGCCACTTCGTCGCCTCAGCAATGCTGAGTACGATTACACGATACATGATTTGACAGGAATCGATCTGAAGCCTACGCGCGAATTCCCACCCGATGGAGCTGCAGGTGAAGGGTTCACCAATGCCGCTGAGGCGCTTACTGAAATCTCCCCTGCCCTGATGGCCAAGTACCTGAAGGCAGCCAAGGACATAGCAGAGTGTGCAGTACTCACTCCCGATGGCTTTCGCTTCTCACCTTCCAAGACCCGCCGCGACTGGACTGATGAAGGCACCCGCAAACTGCAGCAGTTTTACACCAGCATCGTACCAGCAGATGGCAAACTACCGATTCTGCCCTATCTCCTGGCAACCATCAAATACCGAAATGACCTCGTCTCCGGTAAGACGACACTTGCACAGGTAGCCACAACTGAGAAGCTCAATGCCAGGTATTTGAGCATCCTTTGGCAGACCCTGCGTGACGCCACGCCTTCCGTTGCACTTGATCCCATTCGTCAGCAATGGGCCAAGGCAACTGAGAAAGATGCCTCTGTACTGCTTGCAGCGATTCAGCGAGAGCAAAATGCACTCTGGAAAGCCGTCAATGTTGCCAACTACATTCAAACCACTGCCAGTGGCTATGCAGAGTGTTACAGCAAACAGCAGCCTATCGATCCGCCTGCTGTCGAGTCGCTGAGCATTCGATTGAATCACAAACCACTGCCAGGTCAGAATGATGTCGCCGTCTATTTGCACGCTCGTGACCTGCTGGGAACCACCGGCGATGCCAACGTCGTCTGGAAGCAATTACGACTGGAAGCTGCAGGCAAGCCTGCACTCTTGCTTGCTAACTATGCTGATTACCATCGTGATTTCGCTGTCGATTACGCATCCGTCTTTCAGAATTCATCCAGGTATCTGCAAGCAGTTGCGCAGCGATCAATGAATCCCAAGCTCACGGTGCAGGAACTTGCTCAACAGCATCAGCTTGATACCGACTTTCTCCAGCGCTGGATGGATGTACTCGCACTCGATGCTGACAAAATCGGCAGAGTGGTTCCGAAAGTGGCATTGCAACCACTCGATGAAAAGCTGGAGAAGGCGGGGAACAAAGCCTGGATCAATGGCTGGAAGAAGCGCGGCCAGGAACTGCCGATCCTGGTCACCAATTCATCTGATACGGAAGAACATATACCCGGGCGATCAGCTCCACACAGTGTTGCGGTTCATCCGATGCCCAAGGAATTCGTCGGCGTCGTCTGGAAGAGTCCGCTATCGGGCAAGGTGACCATCTCAGCACGCATCACTTCCGCGCACCCGGCTTGTGGCAACGGCGTAGGCTGGTGGCTTGAACATCGCCAGCCTGACTGTGCTGTCATGTTCGCTGAAGGAAGCATTGGAGTTGGCGGAGAAGCCAAGCCCAGTGGCAAGGAGATCACAGTCGCACCAGGCGATCAGGTCTTGCTGGCCATTGATGCCAAGAATAATGACCATGGCTGTGACATGACTGACATAGCCATGACTATTCAGAATGGATCACAAACCTGGAACCTGACCAGTGATATTGCCAACAACATCCTCGACGGCAACCCGCACGCCGATCAGCTTGGCCATCGGGATACCTGGAGCTTTGTCTATGGTCCTGCCCGCGCTGTCAAACAGGCCACTACTGCGGTAATTCCACCAGGATCGTTACTCGATCGGTGGCGAACCATCGCCACAGTGCCTGACAAGCAATCAGAAGCGGCTTCGTTGGCTCAGCAAGCACAGTCTCTTCTCAGCGGCCAACGTCCCGGCAAAGACAAGGATGTCAACAGCCTGCTGTATGACAACCTGCTGGCTCTGGATGGTCCACTCTTCCGTGGGACTGCTCCGGTCAAGCTTGGTCGGTTGCCGGCCAACGCCACCACCTATGGCTTACCTTCTGATCGCTTCACTTCCGGTAATCTGGTAGCCAAGGCTAACAGTACCATCGAACTACGGATACCTGCTGCACTGCTACATGGACGAGAGTTGGTTGTTGATGCAACCATGGAGAAGCCTAGCGAACGCCGAGTCGTGCAGTTCCAGACACTGACTACACCTCCGGCCAGTACAGGGGGATGGGATGGCAAATCTTCTGTGGTAGCACAGCCACGGGGTCTAGGCTATCAGCAGCTACAGAGAGACCATGCTGAGTTCAGACAGCTATTCCCCATCTTCCTTTGTTATCCAGGTGTCATCGCCAATGATGAAGTGGTCTCACTCAAGATGTTCCATCGAGATGATGAACCACTCCATCGCCTGTATCTGAATCAGGATCAGATACGAGAACTGGATGCCTGGTGGCAGGAGCATCAATTTGTCAGCAGGCAGGCTGTAGCTGAGTATGCGTACTTGCCCCAGTTCATTGGTTTCGTCTCACAGGACGGTGCCCCGGGAACGCTGGACTTCTTCCAAGGCCAACTGCCTCGCTTTAAGGCAAGGGCTGATGCATTCCTCAAGCTCGAGGAAGCAGCTATTCCCAGGCAGCTTGATGCCTTGCTTCGGTTTGCCAGTCAAGCCTATCGGCGGCCTCTCAGTTCCCAGGAACAACTGGAGTTTCGGAATCTGTATCAATCGCTTCGTAACAAGAATGTCTCCCATGACGAGGCATTCCGAGGCGTACTCACCCGAATCTTTGTCGCACCTGCATTTCTCTTCCGCATCGAGAAAACTGCAGAAGGCAAGGAACCACATGCAGTGAACGACTGGGAATTAGCCAGCAGACTCAGCTACTTCCTCTGGTCTTCCGCTCCGGACGAACCGTTGCGCCGCCTGGCTGAATCCGGTCAACTCCATAACGAGACAACCCTTCGCGAGCAGCTTCAGCGTATGGTTCAGCATCCCCGACTACGCCGATTAGCTATCGAGTTTGGCACTCAGTGGATTCATGTTCGTGGCTTTGATGAACTGAAGGAGAAGAATGAAAAACTCTTCCCGATGTTCGACGCCAGGCTTCGGCAAGCAATCTACGAAGAATCAATCCTGTTCTTCCAGGATCTGTTCCAGGCAAATCGGCCTGTCACTCATCTACTGGATGCTGACGCTACCTTCCTCAATGAACAGCTCGCCAAGCACTATGGCATCCCCGGAGTAACGGGAGAACAGTGGCGACGAGTAGCTGGCATTAATCAGTATGGGCGTGGTGGCATACTGGGTCTTGCCAGTGTTCAAACCAAGGAAGCAGGCGCTTCGCGGACGAGTCCCATCCTGCGTGGCAACTGGGTTGTCGAAACACTCCTCGGGGAGAAGCTTCCCAAGCCACCACCCAATGTACCTCAGCTTCCCGAGCAGGAAGGGCTGGACAAACTGACAATGCGACAGTTGGTGGAGAGGCATACCAGCAATGCCGATTGCGCCTCCTGCCATGTACGCATTGATCCTCTCGGTTTCGCCCTGGAGAAGTTCGATCCCATCGGCAGACGGCGTAGCGTCGATCTTGGCGGCTTGCCCGTAGATGCCAAGGCTGTCATGAAAGATGGCACTACCTTTGACGATATCGATGGTCTGCGACACTTCCTGCTCTCGCGGAAGAAGGATGTTATCATTCGACTCTTCTGCCAGCGATTGCTGGGATATGCCCTGGGTCGAACGGTAACGCTATCCGATACCACACTCCTCGACCAAATGGTTGCTGCCTTGCATCGCAACGAGGGACACATCTCTGCTGCCCTGGAGGTACTGGTCTTGAGCCCTCAATTCCGCATGAAACGAGGCACAGAGGTCGAGTAATTTCTTTCGAAGAATGATCGACACGGTCAGGAGACCGTTCGAAATACATACAGACAGCACGTAATTAAGGAACAATCAATGTCATCGATCTTGAATCAACCATTATGTCGACGAGCCTTCCTTCGTGGTATCGGGGTGAGCATGGCGTTGCCCTGGCTCGAATCACGATCCGTTTGGGGTGACGAAAAGCCTGCTCATGATCCCGCATCGAAACCACCCGTTCGCTTTGCCTGCCTGTTCGCAGGCAATGGCTTCCATTCGAGAGAATGGTGGGCCAAGGGGGAAGGCAAAACGATGGAACTGGGCAAGGTACTGGAGCCCCTCAAGCCCCATCGTGAAAAGATGTTGTTCCTGCGAGGGCTCTACAACGAAGAGGCACTCATTGGTGGAATCCATAGTTGTCAGACAGGTAACATCCTTACAGGTGCGCATCTGGCGCCGGGTGGTGAGATTAAATCTGGCATCAGTTGCGATCAGCTTCTGGCAGAGCGCACACGTGGACAAACCAAGGTACCCAGCCTGGTGCTGGGCACGGAACCACCCATTGCTGCCATCCACAAGAATTATTCGATGGTTTACAGTTCCCACATTTCCTGGAGTTCAGCTACCACACCCACACCACTTGAACTCTACCCTGCCCTGGCCTTCGATCGGCTCTTCCGCGATGAAGTCAGCAAGTCGGATAAGAGCGTACTCGATGCAGTGATGCAGGATAGTCAGGACCTGCGGAAGTCGATCAGCAAGTCCGATCGCAGAAGGCTGGATGAGTACCTGGCTTCCGTACGTGATGTGGAACAACGCATCGAATCAGCAGGTAAAGCAGGTAAACTGCAAGGCTGGCGACCAACCCTGACCAAGCCTGATATGCCACGCCCTGCTGATGGCATCCCACAGGATGTCGATCAGCACATGCGCCTGATGTGCGATATCCTCGTACTGGCGTTCCGCACGGATACCACACGGGTTACTACCCTCAAGCTCAATAACGATCATTCATCGTTACGATTCCCGCATCTGAAGGTGGATTACATGATCCACCACCTGCTCTCACACACCGACAGTGCCGACTGGCTCAAAGTCAACCAGTTCTTTACATCACAACTGGCGTACATTGCAGACAAGCTGGATGCAGTGCAGGAAGGTGAACGTACGCTGCTCGATAACAGCATGCTGATGTTCTGCTCCAGCATGATGAGTGGCCATCACAACAATGATCAACTTCCCGTGGTGGTTCTGGGCCGGGGTGGTGGACAGATCAAGACCGGGCGCATTCTCGATTATCTGGGCAAGCCGAATAGAAAGATGTGCAGTCTGTATCTCTCACTGATGGAGAAGGCAGGCGTCAAGCTCGATAGCTTCGGCGATTCCAAAGCCAAACTGGGAGAGATCTAGCTGGAGTGCCGTTCATTCACCAGGCTTATATGGTGTCATCATGGTGAATACCGGCATTCTTGAAAAGTTCCAGCATCTCAGGCGTTACCTCGACTGGTCTACCCAGGACGATGAGGCTATCACGCCACTCCGTACCATCCTGATTCCATTTACCGAAGTCTTCATTGAAGACTTCTACGCAGAGATTGTCAGGCATCCGCGTATTGCCAAGGTCATCACCGGGGGTGATCTTCAGATCGCACGTCTGAAGGTCAGCCTTTCGAAATGGCTCAATGAACTGCTGGCTGGCGATTATGACAATGCCTATGTGCAAAGACGCTGGCAGGTAGGCTACCGGCATGTGGAAATCGGACTGGATCAAACCTATGTCAGTGTCGCCCATGGCCGACTGCGGATGCAGATGCATTGCATCCTGATGGAAGAGCTCAAGCAACAACCAGAGAAGCTGAGCCAGTGCCTGGTTACACTGCACAAATTGCTCGATCTCGATCTGGCACTGATTGCTGCAGCCTATGAAGCTGAATTACAGATCAGGCAGAAGACCCAGGCCAAGCAGGATGAACGGCTGGCTACCATCGGGCAGATGATCACCGGCCTTGCTCATGAAGCTCGCAATGCCTTGCAGCGAATGCGGGCATCGACGGAAAGCCTGGAACTGGAACTCGAAACCAATACGGAAGTGCAACAGGATCTTACTCGACTGAGTGTAGCTCAGGACGATCTCACCAGGCTGCTGACGGAAGTTCAGAACTATGCAGCACCGATCGTGCTGGAACGCGAAGAAATTAACCTTCAGCAAATCGTCGAACAGGCCTGGGAGAGCCTTTCCAGACAACGACAGGCCCGACAAGTTGAACTCCATCTCAATATCCCGGATCATTGTTTGACCGGATACTATGATCCGTTCCGTTTACAGCAGCTCCTCCGCAACTTCTTTGAAAACTCGCTGGCAGCATGTTCCGATCCGGTAGCCATCCGATGCAGTGTTACCACGCTGACCCATGAGGACCAGCCAGCCATTGAACTGCGTGTGCAGGATAATGGCCCGGGACTGAGCGAATCCGCACGCTTGCACGTCTTTGAACCGTTTTTCACCACAAAATCCAAGGGAACCGGATTAGGCATGGCAATTGCTTCTCGGATTGTCGAAGCCCATGGCGGACAGCTCTCCCTTGGCCCGACGGGAACAGCCGGGGCAGATTTTCGAGTGATTTTGCCTCGAGTGAATCATGGCTCGACCCTTACGGATCGCCATCGCCG
The DNA here is from genome assembly GCA_964410845.1 of uncultured Bacteroidales bacterium. Classification (GTDB taxonomy): domain Bacteria; phylum Planctomycetota; class Planctomycetia; order Gemmatales; family HRBIN36; genus JAEUIE01. The sequence continues at coordinate 6,707 of CAYPJB010000204.1, forward strand.
ACGATGAATCGGAGATTCGCGATCACTACAGCAAGGTCATTAAACGGCTTGGCCATACAGTTGTGGCTGCGGTCGATAATGGCGTTGCGCTCGTCGAAGCCTGTCAGCAGTTGCACCCGGATTTAATTATCAGCGATGTTCGAATGCCTTTAATGGATGGCGAACAGGCTATCCGGGAAGTATGGAAAACTGAAGCTATACCCGCCATCCTCATCTCTGCCTATCAGCTACCAACCAATTTCCCACCAGCTGATCTGAGCGTAGCCTGGTCGTACCTGCGCAAACCTGTGAAACGACAGGATTTTGAAGCAGCTATCACCTCGACGACTTCTTCATAAAGTAGCAAGAAGAAGTTCAGTTTTCGAGTTCAGCATGCTGCCCATCCCTGCGGATATTCTGCTCATTGATGACGACCACGACTTGCGAGAACAACTCGCACGCAACCTGAAGAAGGTAGGCTACCGTATCTGGTCTGCTAGCAGTGTTAAAGAAGCTTTCGAAATATTAGCCAAACAGGATATAGCATGTGCCGTCGTGGATCATTTCATGCCTGAACTCACGGGCATGGACTTTCTGAAGCAGATGGAACAACAAGAGCATGACTGCGCCGTCGTGATGATGTCAGGCCAGGGAACCATACCCATGGCCGTGGAAGCAATGAAACGTGGAGCGGTCGATTTCCTGCTCAAGCCTGTCCGATTACAGGACTTGCAAGTGGTGCTGGAAAGACAAATCCGCCAGCGCCGCATTGAACGCGAAAACACTCATCTCAAGGAATTGATCAAGAAAAGCCAGTCGCACCCTCAGTTGATTGGTGAATCGTCAGCGATGAAGCAAGTACATCGGCTGATCGAACGAATGGGGCCTACCGATAAACCTGTCCTCATTCTGGGCGAAAGTGGAACAGGAAAGGAACTGGTTGCTCGTGCACTGGTGGAAAAGAGTAACCTGGCTAGCCAGCCTATGGTCACGATAAACTGTGCAGCCTTGCCTGAACAATTGCTGGAAAGCGAACTGTTTGGACATGAAAAAGGTGCCTTTACGGGAGCTACCTCAGCCAAGCCAGGCCTCTTCGAAGTCGCTGACGGCGGCACGCTCTTCATCGATGAAATTGGGGAATTGAGTCCCGCCCTGCAGCCGAAACTATTACGCATTCTGGAAGATGGCAGCATGCGGCGGGTTGGATCGATTAAGGAACGACACGTCTCTGTCCGTCTGATTGCAGCCACGAATCGTGATTTAGCTGCTGAGGTGAAGGCAGGTCGATTTCGTGAAGATCTCTATTACCGCATCAATATGCTAACGTTGCATCTGCCTCCGTTGCGGGAACGTGAGCGCGATCTTGAACTCTTGTTCCATTACTTTCTGGGCAGTGGATGGCAGGTAGGCACTAGCGTGCTGGCACATCTGCATCATTATGACTGGCCGGGCAATG
>CAYPJB010000205.1:0-8133 GCA_964410845.1 uncultured Bacteroidales bacterium
CGACAAGTCGGCAAGCAGGAATCACCAGGTCCCGAATGTCACCGGTAACGGGCTTGTTGCCAAACCGTTCTTTGAGTGTGTGCGTAGCGTTCTCCGTCATAACAATGGCCTGATCCACGAGGATACCAATCGAAATGGTAATCCCCGCTAATGACATGATGTTGGCCTGGATGTCGATGATTCCAGCCCTTCGCAACAGCCACATCAGGAGAAAAGAAAAGAGCACCGAAAGCGGGAGAGTTACACAGATCACGAAAACGCTTCGCACGTGAGTCAGGATGAGAAGAATCGCCACAGCAGCAATGACCATCTCATGCCACATGACATCGGTGAGGGTATGAATTGCTCCCTTGATGAGGCGAGTGCGGTCGTAAGCAGGTACTATTCTCACGCCCTTGGGCAACCCAGGTTGCAGTTCTGTGATTTTCTCTTTTACTCGCTCTGTCACAGCCAGCGGATTCTCACCGTGACGCATCAGTACGACACCGCCCACGGCTTCACTACCATTCTTTTCAAAAATGCTTCTCCGAAACTGCGTGCCAAGTTGGACTGTGGCGACGTGTTTCACCAGTACCGGCGTTCCTCCGACTTCTCTGACAATAGTGTCTTCAATGTCACGTTTATCTCGAATCCAGCCAACGCCACGAACGATGTATTCAGCATTGTTCTTTTGAATTACGCCACCACCAGCAGGAGAGTTGCTGCGGGCAACAGCTCCATAGAGTTCGCTGAGCGTAACCCCGTATGCCCGTAACGCCTCAGGGCGAACATCTACTTGATATTCCAATGGCGTACCACCTACCGTCGCCACTTCGGCGACTCCAGCCGCAGAGTTGAGCTGGGGCAAAACATAGAACTTGTTCAGAGCCCACAGACGTTGCGGATCGATTGGGTTCAAGGGACTGGCTTCAACGGTGTACCAAAAGATTTGGCCCAGCGCGGTAGCATCGGGGGCTAGATAGGGCACAACACCAGGAGGCAAAAACGTGTTTGCTTGCGACAGCTTTTCCGTGACACGTTGACGGGCAAAGTAGTAACCGACGTTGTCATCGAAGATCAAGGTGATCATCGAAAAGTTGAACTCGGAGGATGAGCGCACCGCACGAACGCCCGCCAGTCCCTGCAGCTTCCGAGATAAGGGGTAAGTAACCTGATCTTCAATTTCCCGGGGGCTTCTGCCCATCCAGTCTGTAAAGACAATGACCTGGTTCTCACTTAAGTCTGGAATAGCATCGATCGGCGTGTCGAGCATGGCGTAGAGCCCTGCAATCGCCAGCGCTACCGTCAGGATCAGTACGATGAACCGATTCCGGATCGAATACTCAATGATCTTCTCAATCATGGTTCTGTGGGCCCTTTTGTAGCTGTTACTGAAGAGTTGATCAGCTCTTCTTCTTGAGTTCGGAGATCATCTGTTTGCCATCGGATTTGACCTTGAGCTTTCCCTCCACCTTGTCTCCCGGCTTCAAGTCAGCCAGAATCTTTGCATCATCAACGGCAAAGCTCATCTTCATGGCCCGCATCAAGCCGGGAATGTCTTCATGATCAAGCGTTACCGTGTTTTTCTCAGTGTCCATGGCGACAACTACTGCCACAACATCGTAAGTTTTGTCCGCTGTTCCAGACGTTGCTTTGCTCGCATTCTGACAGCCGAGGTTGCCAATCAAGAAAATGACAACCGGTATCAAGACGACGTATCGCATGGTGAATCTCCTTAGTTGTGGGATCATTGAGGTTTCTGTGCTGATGGAGCCGGCTTTCTGGTGGCCTTGAGTTTGTCCACCTTGGCTAGTGTTGCTTTGGGATCAGCTAATGCCTCTTTCGTGCATCCTTTGCAACAGATGTAGACTGGCTTTCCCTCAATCACAAGACGGAGCGGAACACCCATTGAGCCAAGCTTGCTATCTTCGAGAACGACACACAACTCTTGCTCCAGAACTTCGCGACGTTCGGTATCTGGAAGCTTGGCTAAGTTTGACGTAACAATCGCTTCCTCGTCATTCGGAGTCGATGGTTTTACGACTGATCCTTGGCTTGAAGGTTTAGTACCAGTTCCGGTGCCACCACTGCCACCAAAGTAGATTGAACCTGCGGCTGGATTCAGGCGTGTTTCGGCATCCACGAGGAATGAGCCGGAAGTCACAATGAGCTCGCCTTCAGCCAACCCTCGCAGCACGGGAAAATACGCGACATCATTCGGGCCCGTCATCCTCGGCCCCAACTCAACTTTGATTCCTTCGTATTCGCCGGGAGAGGTTTCCCGGTATACGATCTGCTGCCTGCCGGTATCAATGATGGCACTTTCTGGAATAGCCAACAATAAACCTTCATTCAATTTGGCTCGTTGCTCGGTAGCTACTCCATTCACCAGGGATGGAACCTTGGCCGGGGTCACATCCAGGTCTACGGTGGCCGATGAACCGGGACGGAGTTTGTGTCCGGGGTTATCTAACTCAAACCGCACAGTCACGGTCCGGGTATCTGCGCTGATATGAGGATGCACAAACGTTAAGAGACCTTTGAATTTTTCATTGGGAAATGCTCGTGTGGTGGCTGTCACCGGCATGGCTGCTGCTCGACTCGTCTCCCGCTTATGAAACTCTTCCTGGGGCGGCAGAAAAGCCAGGTCTTCTTCATTCACTTGCGCTTGAATCCAGACTGTCGAGAGGTCAGCCAGATCATAAAGAGGAGTTCCTTCATCTACGTACTGACCTTCTTTGACATACTTCTTGATGACATGGCCGTTCATCGGCGAACGAATCGAGAGAAGAGTTTCCTGACGCCCCGATTTAATAATTTGGTCGATCTGATCATCTTCCACACCCCAAAGCTTTAACCGATTACGTGCCAGCTTTTCCAGGGGAGCGTTGTTGTTTTGACGTGCCTCCAGGAGATTCTGTACTGAGGTGACCAAGTCAGGGCTGTAGACTGCCCCGAGTTCTTCCCCCTTGTGAACCATTTGCCCGGTTTCGTTGACCGTGAGCCTGTCGAGTCTTCCTTTTACCCGAGCAGTTACTTGTCGTAGTTCACGTTCGTTGAACTCCACGTAGCCTACCGAGGTGATGCGTTTAGAAAGAGGAACATAGCTGACGCGCCATGTTTGAACACCCGCCATGACCACTCGATAGGGTGAAAGCTGCACTCGGCTCACGACGCCGGCTGGCAACGCTTCATCGTGGGCTTCGCCTTTCCTTCGCTTTGAAAGTGGCATGAAGCAGATAGGGCATTTGTCTTTGGGATTGTCACGCACCACGGTGGGGTGCATGGGGCAGAAATACTCTGTGTCTGAAGTTGTTGTTTTCTGTGCGTCAGCCTTGCGGGTCCAGCGATCATAGTACGCAGACAGGGTATCCCAATAGACAATCACCAATCCAATGGCGACAAGGATGAAAATAAATCGCAACCTGGCAAGATTGACCAGGATAATGAAATCAAACCACCACCACAGCTTGCGAAGAGCTCCGTACTCAGAAGGGGCATGGAGTCCTCCTTCATTGCGATCAGATGCTGCGTTAGATTCAGGGATGGAGTCTGGAGATGGCATGATTTCACCCGATAAACTGGTTCAGGATGACAGGCAGCCTTGAGGACATCAGGACTGCCTTCAGATTGGTTACTTGGCGTATTCCACCTTAGTGGGCTTAATTACCTGCTTGCCATCTTTCACGGATACTGTGCCCGTAACTGTTCCCTCTTTTTTCTCTCCGCCACAAACTGCCTCGTGGTATTTTTCCTTCATGCCTTTGTCATCGAGGTAATAGGTGATGGGCTTTTCGCCGTCCTTCACTTGGATGGCGTTTTGACATTTCTTGGCCTCTTTCAGGGCGCACTTGGCACACAGGATCGTGCCTTTGAGAGTAACTTCCTTCTTGTCATCTGCCTGAATCGACTGATTGACAAGAACCAACCCCAGCATCGTTGCCGCAAACAGAGCGAGAGCTTTCATGGTTTACTTCCTCTAAGGAAACACAGCGGGATTCCAGTAAGTCACTTTGACCTACCGAACTCATCAAGACTGAATGGATGAAGAACACGAAGTGAAGCTGATAATATCAGCGGCACTCCAATGATTTGAAATTATCAGGGAAGCCTGTCTCACGAACCTAGCAATAGACCTTCCACATCTGTGCAAAGCCGAAAGGCAAATGTGAGTTTGCTAGGAGGACCAGGTTACAACTTGAACTAACAACGAAGCACGCACTTGGCGCGCAATATCTCAACGGACGACGGGCTACACGAGTTGAGGAAACCAGACAAGACAGAGTTAAGCCCGAGGTTAGATTGGCATTCTCTGGCTGTTAAGAATGCACCAAGAACATCAGTTGCGAACCAATCATACTCCGAATCTGAACCGATGAGGCTCTGGTTCAAGTTGTTTACGGTAGCCAGAAAAACCTTGCCGGACTCACAGGGGCATTCTTTCCGATCGTTCTTGTACGGTGACGGACAATGCTTGGACTTTGACTGGAGGTTTTGCTTCTGACAACAACATGACGGCTCAGATTGCGCAGAGTCATCGCCACTTGTAGTGGCCTTAACGGCAGAGGGGGCATTACAGCAACAGAACGCAGGCACGAGTGCCGTGTACAGGACCAAGTAATGAATCAGGATGAATCGGACCATTGAACAAATCCCGCGGTCAACGTATATCCTATGTCAAACCAATTGGTCATCAATCCCTTGATTGCAGGTTCATATTCCTCAAATCGCATGAACTTGAGGGAACGCGTCCCAAGCATAGTGAAATCTCAACTCATGGAGTCTCCCTTTCTAGAGGATGACCTTGCTCAAATGCTGGCCGACTGCCTGGTTTCTTTGCCACTCGGGATTGTAGGGGATGGCGAACTTTCGATGCTGGCTCTTGCTGCACAGACGAGGACGTTGCGCATGGAGCTTGGTGTCCTTGAGTCGGAGTTAGCCAAGCTGGTTACCGTGCCAATAGATGTCGCCGGTGTTCCACTCCCTGGTGCTTGGGCACTGCTACCGTCTCGGCACCGGCAGTCAGGTACTGTTAAACCAATTCCAGTACTGCCTTGGTCAGATGCCCCATGAGGTTATGACGAAGGTCGTCAATAAACTCAGGCAGGGCAGCGTGAACTGGATATCTTCAAGCAGCTCATGAGTCGCTTCATGCTAGAATGGCTCGTGATGCGGCATCGGGCTGCTTTCGACTTTATGCTCGTGTTACGTGGCTTGGTACGATCCCATCATCGGCTCCTCGAAGTTTATGTTTGTTTGGCTGATCCTACAACGGATCAACCACCTCCAAGAGCCGATTGTTATCTTTCAACTAACAATAGGACGAGTTCCCTGTGGTAGGCGTGCATAAATTAATAGTGAATCACAATTCCAATGCTGAAGTTACTTGCGTTTCTTCAGGAAGCTAGCGCACAATGCAACAACAATGACAACCCCGAAAGTCCAGGTTCTCCCGGTCATGCGTGCTTGACTGCTTTGCGACTTTCGTAGCTGCTCGCGGTAGACCGGGTCACTGTACCACTTGATCAGTTCGATGCCCGAGAAGATTGTTTGCTTCATCCTGGACTGGCTTGGCACCGGCTTACCGATAAGAGTCCAGTATCCGTGTGCCATTGATATTGGCTTTTCCAGTGGTTGGTTGTTCATGGAGAGGAAGTAGATGTCTTCAATCTTCCAACCACCTGTATCGAGAAGGTGAAACACTCCTTCAATCGAAATTGAACGCTGATTGTCATCCAAGTCCTCAAAATAGAAACTGACAAAATGCCCCTGGAACTTGGTAGGTGCTGGTGATTGATCGATGAAGCGCATGTTCTGCCCCAGGTTGTGAACGGGCCCCTGGAACATGGCATTGAAGATCGGATGCAAATTGGAAGTCGAGATCGCCCGAAGCTCAATAATGTCCTTGGCAGCAAAGTATCGGTAACATGGTTCAACTGGACTTTTTGGACCTGGTATGAAGTACCAGAGCAGTATTCCCCCAACCGCAACTGCCAAGCTAATGAGCACATACTTGTAAATCTCAGGACGATTGAACAAGTGCTGGAGGTTCGTAGCCGTCGGAGTTGAAGGAGTATTGACGCCTGAAACATTCGGTGAGACGTCGGAGTGCTGGGCTTGCGGCACTAGAGTCGGCGTGGATCGCATGGGTAGCCATGCTGGTTGCCCCACCTGGCATACCATTGAATCCCAACTAATCTCCCCGGCCTTGAGTTTGCCGTGCAAGTCCAAGGCAGAGAAAGGCCCTTGCGGAACATTGTTCACCAGCAGCCAGTATTGAATTGGGTCTTGATGCTGCATATGGACACCGTTTCTGAATGTCACCTATAGTCGATTAGCCTTTGTCTACTTCTTTATGGGGCTTCTGCCCTAGCACTCCCTTGCTGGCTACTGTCATTGGTCAGGCTTGTCTAGGTCTTGCAGAGACGAGAAGTAACGCTCCACCTCTTTGGCATTCAATCGACTAGGTGCATTTCCCGTCAGACCCATGGCATACACGCCTACATAGCGACCATGCTGTGAGCGGCCAATCCACAGCACGCATTCGACTTTCTCGCCAGAAATCTCCCATAGCAAACCTGACATGGGCTTACCTCGCCCCATCTTTCTGCCATTGGGGATTGGTGGGTCGTCATAAACACGATCCTGGAATGTGCGTTTGACGTCTTCTATAAACTGGTAGGCAAGCGACGTGAAGGGGCTTTCTCCCCAGTTATCGCCAAAAGTAATGAAGAAACCGTAAGTCGTGCCGGTCTTCGATTCTGTTACTACTAATCGTCTGCCGCGAACGGCATTGTTGGAGACAAGAGTTCCTGGCATATCGATGCGAATGCCAGCAGACTCAACTTGCAGACCTGAAGAGATTGGCGTTAACGTTACGGCCTTGGCTTCTTTCGCTGCTGACACGGCCAGCTGGGTGATCTCATCGTCTGGCATGCCATTCCCGCTTTCTGGCTGAACAGGCTGGCTTGGCGTTGGACGAATGAGCGGGGTGTGCGCTTGGCGAGCAATTGAAGCACCACCTGCTATGGTCGCTTCTGGCTTAGACAAGACACCCCCGGCATTACGAACAACATCGATGAGAACGAACAAGCCGATCACAACAGCCACTGCCATTAAGACCTTGCGCATTGTTGGTTTCCTTGCTGTTTGGAACTTCGATAACCACACTGAGAGGTGCAACGCTCGGATTGTCACTCATAGTCGATACACCCATAGTCTACATCACGTTAACGTCGATGCAATGGCACGACGTCTTACAGCAACTGATATTCGGGTACGTTTCGGATTTGCAATCCGGACATTGCGTGAAGCTAGGGAACTGACGCAAGAAGAGTTGGCCGAGCGGTCGCGAATTCATCGGACCTATCTCAGCGATATCGAGCGGGGCTCTCGCAATGTAGCCCTGATCAATATTGAAAGACTGGCAAAAAGCCTTTCCGTCAACCTGGAAGAACTCTTCAAACGCGTAGATCGATCCTGAATGACCACTAAAGAAAAGCCGATCCCCATGAAGAGGATCGGCGAGGTTGATCATGCAATGGCACCTGGTAACGCTATCTCACTGGCCAGCAGGTTGAGTAGCGTATCCGGTTCCACCGGAATGCCACGCAGCCATCTGGCGAACTGATGCATCATCAGGCCCGCTGCAATTGACGCGGCATATAGTGTGCTCTTCGCCGTACAGCGTCCCACTTCCGCTTCTTCCTGGGAAAAGAGTGTGGTGGGATAATGCTGTCGCGAGCGATCATCACCTACGGCCAACACGCGGATAGTTTCTCCGAGCATGCGGCCATCGGTCCAGAACTGGATCTTGGAAGCCAATGACTTCCAGATCACACTTCGAGTACTGATGCTGTCGACGGCACAGAAAACAATATCTCCCACTGGCAGGTGCTTGCGGAAGACATCGCGAACCACCTTAACTTCGATGTTGGCATCGATCTTGCGAATCGGAGTTAGCATCGACTTGACTTTGCTGAAGCCAAGATCAGTCTTGGTGTAACCCTGGGTGGTGATGTTATGCAACTCCACAATATCAGGATCGACCAATTGCAGATTACTTGCCCCAGCTGCCGCTAGCATCAGGGCGAGAGGCCTGCCAATGGCACCCAACCCTATCACAGTAATGTGAAGCTGACTCAAGTACTTCTG
>CAYPJB010000206.1:0-8107 GCA_964410845.1 uncultured Bacteroidales bacterium
CCCCGCCCCCCCCGCGCGGGCCGCGGCGGGCCGCGGCCCGGCGCCGTTGGCATTGGCAATTCATCTTCGATGAAGAATCGCTGACGCCAATCTTTTGCATCATTCGATGCTGAAATATCGTTTGCTGCTGTTGGTCCACGAGGATCAGGTGGCCAGATAAAGAAGGTCTTTCCCCAGTAACCTGGTCCTTCGATGTAACTCTTAAAATCTGAACCATACCCAGCTGTTGTGTTGGCAGGATCCACGCTGTCAAACGGAGCTGCAGGCGTGGTGCTGACACTACTGACGGCACGTCCAACCACTTCGTTGACATTGCGTGCATACTTGCTGGAATTAGACAAGTTACTTAGGTAGACCTGCCCCCCCGGATTGTTGTTCTTGGTGAAAGCCTTAGTGGTGTTGCCAAAGGGTGCATCATCCTGGAAGAAGTCTTCGGCCAGCGTGGGATCACCAGCAGGACCTGTTGAGAACAGGTTATTGACACCAACGATTTCACCAGTGATGTGCTGGAATGGTAAGCTGCCTTGAAGGTTGAAGCGAGCAACATTGGTATGATGTCCCACGGTGATGGGATTTTCAGTGGAGCCTGTTTGAGAAGTCGTGCGATTGAGTGTACCACCGGTATTAGCCAGCGGTGTGGCCATCATGCTGTCGAATCCCATGGAGTGGGAAAAATCGACCACCATCACGATATCACGAGGGCGGTGAATGGCAGTTGCAGAAGCTTGCGTGGTGAGGGTGTTATAGCCAATCACTTTGGCAAAAAAGCTGGGGATGGTGTGCGTTACATCAGCCTTCACCAGCGTGTTGGGTGGTGTCGGCGTCACATTCATAGCTGGTGCACCAGCGTCCGTGGATGCAACGAATACACCAGTTGCCTGGTTGTAAAAGTAGTGACCCGGAGTGACTGTAACTTGAGTTGCCGAATTGATCGACTGCCCCAGGACGGCATTGTTCCCAGCTGCATTTCGGGCATTGTTCGGCACATTGGCCATGTTATAGCCAGTAGCCGGATCGCCCGTCAGCGACCTGGCACCTGAAATAGCAGCAGTATCAGCTGCATTCTGACACTGGTTACGAGCCAGTGCTTTCATGCTCAGATCAATGGCGAGCGCGACAAACGTAAAGATCATGACCAGCGTTAGTGCCGTGAGAACGATCACAAACGCAGAACGATTCAGGGTGGGCGGTGAAGACGCGGTTAGAGTTCTAGTTGTCATGGTTCATCTGTCTTTCAGTGTCTCGGCCGCGGGCGGTGCGTCCATTGTGTTGTTGAAGCAAAGTCCTAGTCGAAACAGATTTTTGTTAATTCCCTTCACTGTACATCACGGAAAATACATCTACGGGGAATGAAGCCCCGATACGGGCGGATACATTCGGGCTCAAAGCAATTCCACCAAATATGGTGTAATACGTGCCTTGTACCCGGACGCAGATACCCTGTCCAAACTTGGCATTGTTAAATGGCGCCATGGGAACAGCCACGACAGCATCATTGCCATCCAGCGGATTCATGGTAGAAGGATCCACTTTGTAAACAGTGATAACTGGAGAGGAGATCTGCACGCGAAATGAATTCAGATATTGGTTCACAATACCGACTATATCAGTCGTAGTCATGTCATTGGTACGGGCTGCAGCCACGCGGGCTGCTTCTCGTACCGCGTTCTCAATCTGATTCCTGGTCATGACGTAGCGACCATACTCCATGATGCCGAAAAGAAACAGCAAAATGAACGGCAGCATGAACGCCAGTTCGAGCGTATATGCACCGCTTCGCTGCTTTGATCGTTTAGAAAATCGCATGCATTTCTCCTGACTTATGGAATTGGGGCGCCAGGAATGGAAGTATCTACAACGATTGGTATGTCTTTGAGACTGTACCAACGTGCAGTAGACGTTACGATCTGGGAATTAGGCACAAAGAATTGCCCAGGTGACCATTTCACTATCTGGTAAGGATAGTTAACCGTCACCTGGAGCACATCGTTGCCATTATTGATATCCTGGACACTGCTTGAAACAGGATCTGCCGCAGGGGTAGTACCCGTTGGATAATCTGCAGTCAGGCCTTTGGAAACGTTCTGTACACGTACTGTGAAAATCCTGTTTCCGGAACCATCGACTACAGGCAGCTTGGCGTTTCGCAGGTAGTTTTCTACTGCAACTTGCACTTCAAAGTTTGGATTGAAAGGAAGTTCCGGATGATTGCTGCTGGAGGTTCGCTGACCAGTAGAGGCTTGTCGTGCCCCTTCACGTGCTGCGTTCGCAACGATCTGATGAATCTGGACTAATCGACCTACTTCCCAGACGCCAAATAGCGTGAAGATAAAGATGGGGAGCAACAGCACCGCTGTTTCCACAATAGCCACGCCTGATCGTGACGACCGTTTTCGTTTGTTCAATAGATGTCGCTGCAACCGCATGAGCCACCTCGTTCCCTGTCAACTGTGCCTAGGCGGTAGAGAGACTATCCCTGTCTCAGGCATTAAACCAATTTCACTATAGGTCATGATCTCGCGCATGCAACTGAATGCACGCATTTTCCTGAAAATCCATATTTTTCATTGCTCAACTCATTATTTGGCAGGTTGCAATGCATTATCCAAGCTGCCTAGTTTCTCTGATTTGAACTGATATCGATATCTTTCACGTTGTACAATCATCAAATCGATGGTGAACACAGCCAGACCTAGCCACACTATGCCAAACGCAATCGCCTTATAAACATCCAGTGCTTCCCCAAAGAGGAGGACTGCAACCAGGAACTGCAAACTAGGCGACAAATACTGCAAGAATCCCAGAGTTGAAAGGGGCAACATTCTTGCGGCTTGTCCAAAACAATAGAGTGGAATCACGGTAGCTGGCCCGCTGAGCACCAACAGCCATTGACCACCTGTATCCGTGTTCTGCCAGGCATGCCCCATAGTGAAGAGATACGCCAGTGCAAGCGGAGTCAAAAGAAGTGATTCAGCTGTGAGGCCAGTGAGCGTTTCGATTCGAGCCAGTTTGCGTATCAAGGTGTAGAGGCCAAAAGTGATTGCCAGGCTGAGGGCAATCCACGGAAAGCTATCCGTCATGCTAGCCAGGATGACCATTCCCACAGCACCGCAGGCGAGTGCCACACCTTGAAGAAATCGAAATCGCTCTCCAAGCAACAACACGCCAAGCCCCACATTAAGCAGTGGAGTAATGAAGTAGCCAAGGCTACACTGCACCACCCGTTGCGTTTCGACACCATAGATGTACACGAACCAGTTCAAAGCTATTAAGACCGAACTCAATATCAGTGTCATGCTGGATCGATAGGAGCTGAATGCACGGCGCAACGCCGACCATTGCCCTTTGAGCAGCGACAAGACCGCAGCCAGCAGCAATGCTGACCAGATGATGCGATGAGCCAGGATGTCGTACGAGTTGGCAAAACTGCTCAGCGAGCGGAAATAAATAGGGATGGCACCCCAGAGACCGTACGCAGCCAGACCGAACCAGAGCCCATGACGATGTGTTGATGTCATGAACTCGTTATAGCGATGATTCATGAAGTTTTTGTGGTAACATCATGCACGCCTCTGTTAAGTGAGAACATCATCATGCGTCGTATTGTCTTCTTCATACTTTGCATTCTGACCAGTTCGACAGTCGCGAGTGAACCAAGCCGTCCTAACTTCGTCTTTCTCGTCTGCGAAGACATCAGCCCGCACCTCGGCTGCTATGGAGATGATCAGGCCATTACACCCAACCTCGATGCCTTTGCCAGGCAGGCTGCCCGCTTCACCAAAGCATACACGCATGCTCCGGTCTGTGCCCCCAGTCGCAGCGGACTTATCACTGGTCGCTATCCCACCAGCATCGGCTCACATCACATGCGTTCCACGTTGCTGAAACCCCCGCCCCTTTTCACAGATCGTTTAAAGCAGGCAGGTTACTTCGTAGCCTGGCCCGGCAAGACCGATTTCAACTTCGATGTACCGATAAATGCATTCAATAGCACGAAAGACTGGACCAGACAACCTCCGCCGAAGTCCCCCAGTTTTCTTTACCTCAACAACACCGTTACTCATGAATCGCAGATACGAGCTACACCTGAACAACGAAAGAAGAACTTGGCACGCCTGAAGCCCAGCGAGTATCACGACCCTGCGAAGATGATCGTCCCACCATACTATCCCGATACACCTGAAGTTCGTCGTGATATTGCCAACTACTACGACAACATTACTGCTATGGACTACTGGGTGGGTGATACCCTCGCCTGGCTGAAAGCGAATGGTTACACCAGGGAGAACACCTACATTTTCTTCTTCGGCGACCATGGCTGGGGTATGCCACGAGGCAAACGTTGGCCCTACGAAAGTGGTACACGCGTTCCGTTGCTCATCGCTGGCCCGGGAATCGAACCAGGTAGTATTCGCGATGACCTCGTCTGCTTCCTCGACTTCGCTCCGACACTCCTCAGCCTCGCTGGTGCTCCCGTTCCATCCGAACTGGATGGCATTCTTATTCTCGGCCCTGCCCGCAAGACCAACAGCTACGTCTTCAGTGCTCGTGACCGCATGGATGAAACCTACGATCGCATCCGCTCCGTCCGTGACAGTCGCTTTCGGTATGTTCGTAACTTCCATCCTGATCTGCCCTATGCACAATCCATTTCTTACATGGATCTCATGCCTACCATGCAAATCTGGCGACGACTTCAAAAGGAAAGCAAGCTGAACGCGACTCAGTCGCTCTTCATGGCAGCCACGAAACCAGCCGAGGAACTCTATGATCTGGATCGCGATGCTTTTGAAATTCACAACCTTGCCAGTCAACCAGTTCATCAACCGAAACTAGCTGAACTACGTCAGGTCTTGAACGATTGGATAATCAAAACCAAAGACCTCGGAGCCATCCCCGAAAAGCAACTCATTGAACAGGGCTTGGTGAAAGATCGACTGAAGGAATACGAGCAGAGGAAGAAATAGTGGATCGTTAGCGCTGATAAATGGGTAAGTAACTGAGCGGTGTTGAAAGGATGATGATGGCGATGCTGGTCTGGTAGACTGGTCCGGGAGGATTACCTTCGAGATCCTGCGATTCCCACGCACCGCTCTCAGCCTGCCGGGGCAGCAGCACTGCATTGATGTCAGTGTACCACTGCTTCCAGGCTTCCCCGCCAACGATGTGCATGGCATGAGCTGCATAGTAGTGACCATACCAGAAGTACTCGCGGGCACGGAAACGGCGTTCGCGGTTGGCATCCTTCTGAAGGTACTCAATCGCCTTCTTCACATGCTCATGGTCATACTTGCCACACAATTGAAGAATACACGCTCCTGCAGCGGTGCGTGCGAACCCCGGGTGTTTCTGCCCCGGCTGGTAGTTATACCCGCCCGATGCAGGATCACGGCAGGCATCCACGTACTGAAGGGCTCGCTGCATTACGACATCGGGCACCTTCAATCCGCCGTTCTTGGCAGCGCGCAGTGCCATGACTTGCATGATAGTCGCCGAGATGTCAGCATCGTGGGGGTTCGGGTCGTAGCGCCAGCCACCTTGAGGACTCTGACAGCGGATGATGAGATCGAGTGCTTTCTCGAGCACGGGTTTCAGCTCATCATCATGTGTCATGCCATAGAGTTCAGCGAGAGCCAGCGTCGCCATGCCATGGCAATACATATTGCCCCCGCGGCCAACGAGATAGCCATCACCTTCTGGTCGCTGAGCACTAACGAGGAAACGAGCACCTCTCGCAACAACGGGGCCATACTCCCCTTGCCCGGGCACCTGCCCCTGCGACATGAACGCCATGAGTGCAAAAGCAGTGATTGCGGTGTTATGCGGATAGCGTGATTCGCTCCACGAACCATCAGCATTCTGCTTGGAAGCCAGCCAGGCCATGGCCTTGCGACAGGCCTGCTTGCCCGCCGCCGTCAGCCGTACGTTATCGTCCGCTGGTACAGGCTGAATCGCCAGGAATGGAAGCAAGAGCACGATCGACAGAAGCAGCGTTTTCTTGAACATCGACATTACTTCTTGGGAGTCTCGGTGGCAGCTTTCCCTGCAGCGATGCTTTCAAAGTAGCGCTGGATCTGGGCAGCATGTTCGGGAGGCAGTTTATCGCCCAATGCCTGCATGATCAGATCACGTTGTCGTGCGGGCAGATTGACGAAAGTACTTTTGCCATCGGTATTGGCTTTCTCTGCTTTGGCGTTGCCGTCGCGGTCACCGTTCTGGTTCGGGTCATCGGATTGATTTTTCTCTTTCGAATCACCCTCGCCAGCCTTGTCGCTCTTGCCATCCTTGGACTGATTCTTGGCCTGCTGCTGGCCTTTCTGCCCATCCTTGTTTTGTTGAGGCTGGTTCTGAGCGTTCTGCTGTTGCTGTTCGCTCTGTTGCTTTTCCATGGCAGCCATCGTCTGCTGCAAGCTTTGAAGTGCCTGATTCAACTGCTGGGCAGCCTGTTCCTGATTCTTCTGAGCAGAAGCGGGCGTTTGCTTCTGAAGGTTTTGCTTTGCCTGTTCCAGTTGCTGCCGAGCTTCATTCAGTTTGGATTGCACGTTCTGTGGCGACATCGCCTTGGCTTGATCGATCGCGGATTGTGCTGACTTAGTTGCATTTTCCGACTGCTGCATTGACTGCTTCGATTGACTTTGATCTTTAGCATCCTTGGCAGCTTGTGAAGCCTGCTTGGCAGCTTCCTTACTTTCCATGAGAGCCTTGGCCACATGGATAGCGGCTTCAGCCGGGCTGATCTTGTCCGGGTTCTGCGCTGCTTCCGCTGCAGCTTCCTCTGCCTGTTTCTGCGACAGGCTTTCGCTGATCGCCTGCCGGGCATCCTCCAGTTTCTGCTTCGCCTGGGCTGCAGTTTCCGTGGCAACCGGTTGCTGTTCTGTCTTCAATGCCTCAACCGTGGACTGCATTTTCTCCGTCGCAGCTGTCAAAGCTTTCTTCGCTTCCGGGGCAGGCTTGGTAACCTCTTCTGCCAGCTTACTCGTTTGCTTCTGAGTTTCACTCTGCTTCTTGGCCAGTTCCTGATGTGATTGTTTCCTCGCGTCAGTCTTCTCCTGCTTGCTCAGCTTCTGGCTGTTTTCCTGAATGGCAGACTGTTGAGCGATCAACTCCTCCACCTTTTTCATGGCTGCTTCCAGTGCAGCGATCTCTTCCCGGCGATCCTCTATTTCCTTGGCATCCTGTTCCAAAGCCTTGCGCGCCCTGGCCAGATCATCGATCGCTCTTTGCTGCTGGCTCTGAGCTGATTCCGCCTGCAAACCATGCAGATTTTCTGAAGCAACATGCATGGCTTCAGCAGCAGTCTGGATCAGCAACTTGGATTCGGGCTTCGCTGCCAGAGGCCTGGCGATGATGGCTTCCGTTTGTTCAGCGAGATACTGCTGCTTCGGTGCCAAAGGCTTCAGGTTATCCTGCTTGGCTGTCTCCTGCAGTTCCTTAGTCCTGGCTTTGAGTTTCTTTTGCTCAGCGATAATCTTGTCAATCTCCTCCATGGCTCGCTTGAGGGCCGAGAGCGGATCACGCTGGGCCTTTTCTTCTTCCAGTACCAGATCGTCGAGTTGTTTGTGGGCTTCAGCCAGCTTGTTGATGGCTTCCTGCTGCGGTTCATCTGCACGATTCTGTTGGCTGTTGCGGAGTAATTCTTTCGAGGTCTTCATGGCAAGAGCGCTTTTTTCCAGCAATTCAGCTGGTGATTTGGCAATCTCCGAGAGTAATTCCTTCACATCGCGAGTCTGCACCATAACCTCGGCCTGCCTGGCGGATTGCCGAGCGGAACGCAGTTCTTTGTCCAGTGGCTTCTGCTGTGCATCATTCTCGCGAGGATCTTTGCGGGCAACGGTTTCGCGAAGCAGTTGTTCCTGTTGCTCCTTCAGCAAATGAACTCGATCGCGAGCTTCCTGGAGGATTCCCAGTTTATCCGCTGGTGTACGAAGTGTGCGTGCCAGTCGTTCCAGATCACTCTGCGCTTGAATCTGACGATCTTCTGCTTCTCGTTGATTGCGGTAACGAAGATGGTTGGCAGCATCGAGCATGCCTTGTTTGATGCTCCGTTCACTGTTAATGCTCAGAACTTTATCCAATCGGGGCTTCAATTCTTCGGGAAGCTCGTTCT
>CAYPJB010000207.1:0-8006 GCA_964410845.1 uncultured Bacteroidales bacterium
CCCGGCAGATGGGCAAGGTCTGCATCGTCGGAGCAGGCGAACTCGACATCGATAATGATAAAGGCACTGTCACCGTGAAGGGGCAAACCTTTAAGGAAGGCGATGACATCAGCATCGATGGCTTCACTGGTGAAGTCTTCGCTGGCTCCATTGCCACCAGCCCGAGTGAAGTGGTGCAGGTGCTCATCAAGAAGGAACTGGCTCCCGAGAAGTCCGATGTCTATCGTCGCTTCAAGATGGTGATGGACTGGTCCGATCAGTTCCGCAAACTCAATGTTCGTACCAATGCTGATCTTCCTGATCAGGCTGCAGAAGCCATCGCCTTCGGTGCTGAAGGCATCGGCCTGTGCCGCACCGAGCACATGTTCTTCGATCATATCACTGAGATGCGTGAGATGATCATGGCCGAAGATGTGCCAGCCCGCGAGAAGGCCCTCGAGAAGATGCTGCCCTTCCAGCGGAAGGACTTCATCGGTCTCTTCAAGGCCATGGCTGGCAAACCTGTTACCATCCGATTGCTCGATCCACCACTCCACGAGTTCCTGCCTCACGGACCGAGCGAACAGAATGAACTGTCGAACAAGCTGGGCATCCCCAAAGACCAGATCATGCGTCGTGTCAGCGAACTGCACGAAGCCAACCCGATGCTCGGTCACCGAGGCTGCCGTCTGGGTATCGTTTACCCTGAAATCACAGCGATGCAGGCCCGGGCCATCTTCGAAGCTGCTGTTGCAGTCAAGAAGGAAGGCATTTCGGTCCTGCCTGAAGTGATGATTCCTCTGGTCGGCTTCCAGAAGGAATACACGAACCAGGAAAAGATCGTCCGCGAGACCGCCGCCAAGGTCTTCGCTGAGACTGGCACCACGGTCGAATACCTGGTAGGCACTATGATCGAACTGCCCCGCGCATGCGTGGTGGCAGACCAGATCGCCAGCGGCGCTGAGTTCTTCAGCTTCGGCACCAACGATTTGACCCAGACCACTCTCGGTGTCAGCCGCGATGATTATGGTCCCTTCATCAGCCCCTACACCGATCCGAAGAAGGCAGACATCCTTGCTGCCGACCCCTTCGCCACCATCGATCAGGATGGCGTGGGCAGCCTGATGAAGATGGGCGTCGACAAGGGCCGAAGCGTCCGCAAGGAACTGAAGATCGGCATCTGTGGCGAACACGGCGGCGACCCGGATAGCGTCAAGTTCTGCCACAAGATTGGCTTGAACTACGTGAGCTGCTCACCGTTCCGCGTGCCGATTGCCCGCCTGGCTGCTGCCCAGGCTGCTATGGGGAAGTAAGAACCATCCACTTTCGATGACGCCCCTGTCCTTTCAGGACGGGGGTGTTTCCTTTCCACTAACCATCATGTGTCTCAGCAACCAGCGGCCGACCGCCAGCGTAGCTCCCACGCAATACAAGGCGCACAGTCCTGTCATCACACCCCCCAGCAGGTAGGTGAACGCCCAGCCCGCCGTCGCTGTAAGGACGAATGGCTCCGCTGCCGGGTTGTCAAGAAACGCCTTGATCTGCTCCGCCTGCACGGGAGCATCGGTAGGATTCGATTGCACCTGGTACTCTGCATCACGTCCTATGATCCAGATCGAACCATCCCCCGCCATATGCACCTTGCGATTTCGGCGACGATCACTGTTGGTGCTGTAACCATATCTGCTCCCTGTCACTTGGCTCTCTACCTCAGCAACAGGGGCGATGGTCAACTGGCGTATTGGAACGACGAGAAGAACGTGCTTGGTGATCTCGGCTGTGGCCTGGCCCTCACTGTGCTGCATCTCGATGGTCGTGCGTGGGACGACAAAAGTCACCACGGCCGGCAGTATCACGAAACAGACAACTGCGATCGCCTGGGTAATGGCGATCGTTTTCCAGGTCGTTTTCGGGTCAGTCATACGGTTCTCCATCCGTGGTGATCTTGTATGCTAAAGGATCAAGTCGGTATACCCCGATTTGCCTGTTGTTAAACCTATTCGACTTCATGATGAATAGCATGGCAGCGAATTCTTCCGTTGCCGAAACCAGAATAAGGAACCGCCTATGAAGTGCTATCTATCCCCCTTCCGCATAGCAGTTGTTACGCTCGGCCTGGTCATCACAGCACTGGCTACCCTGGCACAGGATCCCTTGCCAAACACTGGTAAGGAACTGAAGTTTGGCAAGCTGAATGTGGGAAAGGTATTGTTCCTGGGCAACAGCATCACGCTTCATGGGCCTGCACCCAAGATCGGTTGGACCGGCAATTGGGGTATGGCTGCCAGCGCCCGGGAGAAGGACTATGTCCACCTCCTCCTTGACCGCATCACGAAAGCTGCCGGTGGCACGCCGAAAGTGATGATCCGCAACATCGCTGACTTTGAAAGGCAACTGACCAGCTACAACATCCAGGAATCGTTGAAGGAGGAACTCGCCTTCCAGGCGAATATCATCATACTGGCTATTGGCGAGAATGCCGCCTCACCAAAGACAGAGGAAGCTCGCAGGCAATTCTCCACCGCCCTGGGCCATCTGCTGACTCAGCTCAATCATCCAGGTCACCCGACGATTCTGGTGCGGACTCAGTTCTGGCCTGAAGCAGAGAAAGATCAGCTTCTAAAGAAAGCCTGCACTAATGCTGGTGGTATCCTGGTTGATCTTGGTAAGTTTGGGAATGAGCCGTCGTACTTTGCCCGCTCAGAACGTCACTTTGACCATGCCGGCGTAGCCAATCATCCCGGCGACAAGGGCATGGCTGCCATCGCTGATGCCCTGTGGGCTGCACTCCAGCACGCGGGAGATGGGAAGAAGTAAATCCATATCCGAAATACAAATCCTGCTGACGCGGCTTGATGTCGCATCTACTATAGAAAGCAGAGGACCAACGCGTGAAAATCGTCCGATATCCCCATCCTGCCCTGCGGCATAAAGCTCAACCTGTATCGTTGATCGATGCCGAGGTGCGCAAAGTGATTGATGCCCTGCGTGACCTCACCTATCAGCACGAAGGGCTGGGTCTGGCTGCTCCGCAACTTGGCATCCCGTTGCAACTCTTCTTCATGAACCCCACCGGCGAGAAAGAGCAGCCTGAAGCGGAGATGGTCCTGATCAATCCTGTGATCACTGAAAAAGAAGGGATGATTGAAAAGGAAGAAGGCTGCCTGAGCTTTCCTGATCTGTACCAGAACGTTCGCCGGGCGGCTAACATCCGCGTGAAGGCTTACGATCCCGAAGGCAATGCTATTGACCTGAAGCTGGAAGAATTGCCAGCTCGCATCGTGCAGCACGAAACCGATCACCTGCACGGTAAACTGTTTATCGACTATTTCAGCGTGATTGGCAAACTTGCCAGTCGAGGCATGCTTGCTCAGTTTGAGAAGGATTTCCAGAAACTGCAGGAACGTGGCGAATTGCCTGGCAAGCAGGAGTTGCTCAAGACTCTCAGGCAACTGGAAGAATTCTACAGTGCCAGCAAACCAGAAACAGAAAAGAAACCTATGCTATAAAGCATGGCAAGACGTAGAAACAGCCAAGGAATCGAAGTCGATACCTTGGCTCCTGATGTTCTATTCGATTGTAGACTAGTAGCGACGGTTGCCGCCGCCACCACCACCGTAGCCACCACGACCGCCGCCACCACCACCGCCAGCTGGCTTGGGACGTGCTTCATTGACAGTAAGTGGTCGCCCGTTGGCTGATTGACCATTCAAAGCCGCTATTGCCTGTTGTGCTTCCTGATCAGAAGCCATTTCAACAAAGGCAAAACCTTTAGAACGACCAGTGTCGCGATCCATAATGATCTGCACTGATGATACGTTGCCATGCTGTTCAAACAGCTGGCGAAGATCAGCATCGTTGCAATCAAACGAGAGATTGCCGACATACAACTTCTTACCCATTTCTCTAACTCCACAGAGTAAACGGAGCGTCATTCCACTGGGAATTGGTTCCGTTTACCATGACTCCTGCTGATACGCTTAGCAGGTGATTCAAGTGACTACTTCCAGTTCAGCCAGTGGCAGCAAGTCTTTAAAGAGTTGCAGGAAGTAGCTTGGTTTCTTTTCCAGCAGTTCAACCAGCTTGAGTTTCGCAGCAGGCAACTGATTATATTCAAACAGGACAATGGGCTTCATTCCACCGTCATAGATACACCAGCGCACTCGCATGCGTGGAGGCAATTTCACCTTCTTGACTCGCACTTTCTTAACCTTGGTTACCAGGGCATTCCCCGGCGACAGCGGGTCAATCATCTTGGCTTTTTTCGATTTAGCTTTCTTGGGACTTTCTTCTGTGCCAATAGCTTCTGCTGCAGTAGCCTCCGCTCGAAGCTTTTTTCGATCCAGTATGCGACGTGCCATATCAACCTTTCTGAACTGCCTGGTGACAATTCATACCGACTGTGTGCCCGAAGGCTGGGACCGAAGAAGTGTTGATGGTTTAGGGCAGAACAACACGTAATTGTTGATTGCAGCAGAGGGACACGTGTTACCAGCTCACTGTAACAGAAGTGTACTTACTGACATTCTCGCGAAAGTGAAAAGTAGTTTACTTGGATAATATACAGCATTTCAGCGAACTGTCTGCGCTAATCTCTCTTCGTGTCATGGTTCCCTGTGAGTCGCCGCACAACCTTCTCGAGAGGAATCCATAGGTTAAGGAAACAGCAATGGTTGAGGTCTGGCCAAACTGGTTCAGCCAATCAGCGCTCTCCAGGAGTCTCGAATGAAGCAGAAAATCATGTATATGGAACAAAAAGGAACCTCGACTCTGGGTGAAGCACGGATTGGGCGTATGACTTTGAGCAAGTCCTCCGCCGTCATCAGCTACAAGGGCAAAAAGTACCATCCTCACAAGGATCGCGCAACCCACGCCAACTATTACGAAGAAGGCACCGGCACCTGGTATTGGATCACCCATTGCCAGAAAGATGGAATGGATTCACTCGAACCCTGCACGGTTCACATTGATGATGATGTTCAGAAGGAATACTGGGAGACCATTCGTCGCACTCCCCAGCAGTCAGACCATTCACGCTATCAATCGCCTGGAAAAGGTCGCAGCTAGTTGTACGTCACCAGACGGCCAGTGATCATGTTATCGCTGGTCATCTGATGGTTCAGATTGTCAGTGAAGCTGGTAATTATGGATCCTTATCCGGATCAACAGGTTTGCCTTCGAGTTGTTTGAGACGAATGTTGCGGAAGTGGATTTCCCCTTTTTCCGATTGTAATGCAATTCTACCTCGAGAAAATTCTGCATCGCGGGCAGTCATGACCTTGGTGCCATTCAGACTGATCGAAACAAATTTACCATGACAGGTAATGGTGCATTGATTCCATTCGCTGACAGGCTTCTCGGCGCCATCATGCGACCGTAGGAAATTCGTCTTGCTCTTGGGATCGGCTCGCTCAGGATTGACGTTGAGCGTGAAGCCCGAGAGAAGTTGCAAATCGCCAGCGCGACCGGGGCGTAGTTGTGCTTTGATACTTTTGTGCCAGATAGCATCGCCTTCACTGGCAATATGGAAGAGCACGCCACTGCGGAACTCTTCGAAATCCAATGGTTTCTCTGTTTGTTCTATCTGATGTACAAACCAGCGATACTCGAAGTTCAGCTGATAGTTGCGATACATTTTCTCGGTGATCAGGTAGCCTGGCGCAGTACCCTTGATGATGATGTGGTGCTCGAACGGATCTTTCAGAATCAGCTTCTCCTTGTCCACCGTCTTGTCGTTGGTGTACTTGAACCAGCCGGTGAAGTCCTTGTTATTGAAAAGGAGTTCGCCCTCCGCATCGCCAGCCTGTTGCGCTGCTGCAGCCAGAGGAAATAGAAAAGGCAATACCAGGAAGATGCATCGGGCCATGCGGTTTTTCCTTGCTCACGTCTCTAGGTAGCCTACCCTGTAGAATGCCGATACGCAAATACGGCATTCAGGTGTGTTCAGGGGGTTAGTCTGATGTTGATGTATGCGCTCGTGCTGGTCTCGCACATGCTCTTTGCATCTTCCGTGAGCGTGGTAGATACCGATCTCCAACACGCACAGGCACTCTGGAAGGCCAACGTCCGCAAGCAGACCAACAAGACCAGTCAATACGAAACAGCACAGACACTGATCTTTGGCACAGTTGATGCCAGAATGCTGGAAAGCATTGGCAAAGCCGCCGAGCGTGCGGTGGTCTATGCCAGGAAATCCGTTGGGTATGATACCGCTCGCACCGTGCGCGAGAACCAGCAAATGAGCGACCGACCCATCCAGTGGGAAGGCAAATTGCTCGTGCTGGTCTGCAAGGATCGACAGGAGTTTGTCGATCTCTTCAGCAAGTTAAAAGAGAGCAAGCCTCAGGCCGGTGAGTCTGCAGTTGTTATTCACCATCAAACCAAGACCTATGTGCTAATGGGTCCGTCCGGCCAAGGAATCAAACAGAATCCAGAAGTGCTGGCAGTTGAAATGGCCGGCGCCGCCACGATCAGTCGACGGCATGATCCTATCCCTCACTGGTTTGCTGCTGCCTATGGTCGCATGCTGGCATACAAGTTCGACAGCAAATTTTTTGCAGCTGAAAAGAGCAAGGTAGCCTTGTGGGCAGCAGAACGGCATGTGCGCGACCTTATCATGGATGAAAACTTGGCACTTCCGGCAGGGTCGCTTTTACCGTTACAGACTAGTCTGGTTGACTGTTTATCCCAGTCGCCAGCCTTTCAGGATGACTGGTTCAAAATCCTCGATGAAACCGCCTTCCGCAACGGAAACCTGCTGTCTGCACTCGACGAACTCAAGATTAAGCTTGAAGCGGTGCAGATCGAATGGAAGAACAGACTGTGGAAGTAACCTGAATCCTCTGACAGCGCAAGCTTACCTCCTCGACATACCTTCACGACAATCGTGAAGGTTCTTTTCATTTGCTTCCAACTCTGCTTGAGATGCCCCACCTGCTTTCGCTACGGTAGTTGCATCACCACACTTCATCGGTGGCGTTTCTTCAACAACCTGCTTGGCATCTCGAGAAGACCATGTCGTACGTGGCCCGCGTCGATCGTCCGCACCAGGTCGTCACTTTCGACGACTTCTACCGACTCACTCCACTCAGTCACGCGCAGCGGCATGGCATCTGGCGGTCACTGCAAACCAGGCGTTGGCAAGCCCTCATCGATCTGCTTGATGCTTTCCGGGTGCGTGATCTCGACACCTGGCAGCATTGCCAGCGAGTGCAGCAGTACTCTCTGGAACTCGGAAGCAAATTGAAGTTGAGTTCGACCGAGCTTCATTCACTCAGCTTGGCATCTCTGGTTCATGACATCGGCAAGATGGCCATCAGCAGTACGATCCTGAACAAGGAATCGTATCTGGATGACGATGAATTCTCGACGATCAAGCTGCATACCGAAATTGGTGAACGGCTGGTGCAGCCGCTCATGCCGCATGCGGATGTATTAGCTGGCATTCGCCACCATCATGAACGCATGGATGGCGAAGGCTACCCTGACCGATTGCTGGGCTTTCAGATTCCGATGATTGCTCGCATTATCAGCGTGGCAGATGTCTACGATGCCCTCACCCAGATCAGACCCTATCGTCGCAATCAACTCACTTCGCTGGAAGCCCTGGAAGTACTCGAAGTACAAACCAACGGCCAACTCGATCCTGATATAGTCTGTCAATTCACCGAGATGATTCGATCTTCGGCGGAAACCGTTGTGGACATGCCATGTTTGAAGTCGACGGATGCGGAGCAAGCCTAGTGTACGCTACAATAGTGGAATGGAGAGGTTCACAACGCTCTACGACGAACTCGATAGTACCACGCGTACCAATGAAAAGGTGGCTGCGCTGGTGCGATACTTCCTCGAAGCTCCTGCGGAAGATGCTATCTGGTCGCTTTACTTCTTTACCGGAAGGCGTCTACCACGTTCGGTCAATAGTACGCAACTGCGTCAGTGGGCTACGGAAGTATCGGGCTATCCACTCTGGCTACTGGAAGAATGCTACGATGCAGTAGGTGATCAGAGTGAAACCATTGCCCTGT